>JACDCA010000499.1 GCA_013694635.1 Acidobacteriota bacterium
GGTTCGCACCATCGATCACCACAAGTTCCCTGGGTTCCTGGAGCGATGCGTAAAAGGCCCACATCCCCTCGAGCGGACAGACTTCGTCAGCCTCCCCCTGGACGAAGAACTTCGGCTTGATGCCGGCCAGCGTGCTGGGAAATGTGTAGTTCATGCCCGACACGGACGTCGCCACCGGCGGGGCGATGCCGATGAGTACGGAGACCCTGTCGTCGACGGCGCCGACTTCGAGCGCGACCCATGCACCGAAGGAGAATCCCGCGGACCAGAGCCGCACATCAGGATACCGGCCGGATAGGTAGTCCAGTGCCGCGCGGAAATCCTCTTTCTCACCTTCCCCCTTGCCGAACGTGCCCGCGCTGCTGCCGACGCCCCGGAAGTTGAAACGCAGCGCGGCGCAGCCGATGCGCGTAAGCCCCTTCGCCCCCTGATACACCACCTTGGTATGCATCGTTCCACCATGCTGCGGGTGCGGATGCGCAAAGACAACCGCGGCTCGCGGCGCAACGGCTCCAGCGGATGTCGCGGGGGGGTCGAGGATCGCTTCGAGGATGCCCGAAGGTCCACGCAGGTCAGTAATGGCGGGCATCCAGCAATTCACGCTTCGCGGAAGAAGTCCTCTCGACGAATCCGGCGACGATCGAGGCAAACGTTTCGGGCCGGGTCAGGAGCCCCAGGTGGCCGGTCCGCTCGATCATGGCGTACTTCGCGCCAGGAATCAGCGACAGGTACTGCCGCGTCGCTGCCACCGGGACGACCGTGTCGAGGTGCGGCTCTCCGGACGTGACGAGCGTCGGGCACGTGACTGACGCGCAGTCGGCGGCAAAGTCGATCGATTGCTGCTCGACGATCCTCCCCGCCATCAGCGACGGAATGGCGGGAGCCATGAACACGCGCAGCATGTGGGTGGCGCAGAATGCGAGCCTTTCCGACGCGCTGTCGAACGCCGCGTCGATCTCCGGCCAGAGGCGCGCCGGTGCGGTTGCCAGGAACGCGGGCGTCGAGATCCACGGTCTCGAGATGTAGCCACTCTGCCGGGGATTCGGCTTCCAGCCCGGCGACGGGGAAGAGGCCAGGATCAGCCGCGAGACGCGATGCGGGCGCGTGGCCGCGTACCGCAGCGCGATGAACCCGCCGTACGAACTGCCGCACAGCGCCGCGCGCTCGATCCCGGCCTGGTCGAACACCTGGTCCAGCTGGCGCAGATAGTTCTCGAAACCAAGCGAAGGGTCGTTCCGCCAGCCGGCGCCGAAGTCGCCGCCGAGCGAGTAGCTGACGGTCCGGCAGTGCCGCTGGAGTGCGTCGAGCGGCGGGCGCAGCCATTCCCATCGCCCCTGGATGCCAGGCACGACGATCAGCGGCGGTCCGGAACCGTTTGAATACACGTCTACCGCCAGCGCGTCAGGATGTTCTCGCGATCGAACAGTGCCACGCTCAACATCACAAGCAACCCCCACGCCACGGCCATTGCAACCGCCATGAGGATCAGTGTGGTGATCGTGACCACGAAGGCGCCGACGATCTGGCCGATCAGCATGATCATCAGCGGGAGTACCAGCAGCACCGCTATCTGCTGCGCGCTGCGGGGATCATTTGCGCGCGACGACACGGCAATCGTCGCCTGGAGTGCTGCCAGTGTCGCAAGCGGGCCGATTGCCACGAGTAGAACGATCGACCGCGCGCTCACGACCGCCTGGAGCACGCCCGGCGAGGCGAACAGCCACAGACCCAGCAGGTACAGGATGAGCCCCAGCCCCTCTATTACGAGCGACGGCAGGAATGCCGCCAGCACCTTCGCCACGAGCAGCTCCGAGGTGCCGACCGGCGTCGTGAGGAGCGGCTCCAGCGTTTTCCCCTGCTTTTCCCCGACCACGCTGTGTGCGGCCAGGGCGACGCCGCCAAGGAGCGGCGCGATGAGGAAGAGCATGAGGAACTGCTGAAAGAGAAAGGCTTCCGCGGCCTGGTCCGCCGTCAGCGCGGCAAATTCGTCGAGATGCTTGGACGCAAACGCGACTGCCTTGCGCAGCATGTCGTCGTTCGCAATCGACTGCCCGGTGGCACTCGGCACGATCTTCAGCACCATGAAAGGAAGGACGAGGCAGATGAAGACGACGAGCGTCACGGGCAGCACGGACGTCGGGTTGGCGCGGAACTCGCGCAACTCCTTGCCCATCAACGTTGCGATGCGATGCCGGTCAAACACTGGCGGCTCCGCGCTGCAGCAGCTTGATGTACAGCTCTTCGAGCGTGGGCTCTTCGTCCCGTGCCTCGCGAATCGCGGCACCGGCAGAGAGCAGAGCGGCGAGGATCGCCGGCGCATCAGGGTCGGGATCCTCGAGCGACATCGTCGGCATACGCCCGTCGCT
>JACDCA010000501.1 GCA_013694635.1 Acidobacteriota bacterium
GACAAGGACAAGATGATGGCCGACAAGAACATGAAGCCCATGAAGATCACAGTCAAGTCCGTCAAAATGGTTTCAGCGGACTGCTCGTAGGCCAGTACGCCCCAACTCAACTTCGATCGGCACATGGCGCGAGCTGTTCAAGCTCGCGCCGGTGCCGCAGCCACCGCGCGCCCTCAACACCCCCGCTGCAGTTCTACATTGAGCGCGCGCTTCGCGCGCGTCCCGATGACGACCACCGCCACGGTCGCCACCAGCCCCGCCGCGTAGAGGGCGATGCGGGGCGCCCCTCCGCGCTGCGACGCGGACGCGATCTCCGCCGCCGCGGGGGCCAGCGACCCCAGATACACATACAGGGCCGTGCCGGGCAGCATCCCAATGAACGACGCTGCGACGTACGTGCGCAGACTCACCCGCGAGAGGCTCAACGCGTAATTCAGAACGTTGAAAGGGAACAGCGGCGAGAGCCGGAGGAGCAGCACGAGCGTGAACCCTGGCGCGCCACGGCGGCGTCGATGGCGCGCACCCGCGGGGATTCCCCAATCCTGCGCTCGGCCCAGCCGCGCAGCACGGTCCGGCCGAGCAGGAACGCCGCGGTCGCGCCGGCCACGCTCGCAGGCGACGCGATCGCCAGCCCCCACACCGGTCCGTAGGCGAATCCCGCCGCCAGCGTCAGGATCGAGCCCGGGAGGAATGCCACCGTGCTCACGATGTAGGCGATAACGAAGATGGCCACGCCCGCCCCACCTGTGCTGCGCGCCCTTTCCGCCAGACCGATCGTCCAGTCGGCGATCGGCAACAGCCACACCGCCGCGGCGAGCCCCGCGGCAGCGACGATGACGACGACCGCTCGGGTTGCGACGGACCCTTCAGACCGAGCCAGTCGACCCGCACCGTTTCGCACCCTTCCGCACTTCTTCGCACCCCTTCCCACCTTTTATTTACCTCGTCCACCTGAAATACCGGGCCAGCCACTGGCGCCGCGCCGGAGTGAGCGCCTGCCTGCGGTAGATATCGCCCGCCTTTCGAAACGCCTCCGCGACGGTTGGGTAAGGCTGGACGGTTGAGGAAAGGTTCGCAAGCGTGCCGCCATGGGTGATCGCGTAGACCGCTTCGCCGATCATTTCGCCGGCGTGCGGCGCGACGATGGTGCAGCCGCGAAGCCGGCCACGCTCGTGGTGGACCATGACGAATCCCTCGGTATCGTCGTCCACCACCGACCGGTCGACGTCCGACAGCTCGACCGTGATGGTCGTGAACCGCCCATTCGAGGACGCGACAGTGGCTTCGGAGATCCCCACGTGCGCGACTTCCGGATCCGTATAGGTGACCCAGGGAATCACGAGGGTGCTCGCCTTCCGCCGCCCGTAGAACAGCGCGTTCTGCAGTACGAGACGCGATGTCGCGTCCGCGGCATGGGTGAACTTGTAGGCGGAGCAGACGTCACCTGACGCGAACACGCGGCGGTTCGAGGTCTGTAACTGGTCGTTCACCCAGACACCTTGCCTGGTTGACGTCACGCCGGCAGCTTTCAGGTTCAGCCCTTCAACGTTCGGCGCGCGGCCGGCCGCGACAAGGATGGCGTCGGCTGTGTCGAAACCCGGCGACGAACTTCGGCCCTCCTCTCGCTCGTAGTGCACGATGAGGGTGCCGGACTCGCTCTGCACGCGCGTCAACTGAACCCCGAGCTCCAGTCCCACGCCGTCACTTTCGAGGCGTCGGCGGAGGATGGCCGCGGCGGCCGGGCTTTCCCGGGGCAACACCTGCGGCTTCTCGCCGAAAATCGTCACCGCGGATCCGAACCTGGCAAACGCCTGGCCCAGCTCGCAACCGATCGGACCGGCGCCGATGACCAGCAGGCGCCGCGGCAGCTCGGTGAGCGTGAAGATTGTTTCGTTGGTGAAATACGGGACGGCGTCCAGGCCTGGGATCGGAGGTGCGGCGGGCCGGCCGCCGGTGGCGATGACGGCCCGGTTGAAACGAAGGCGCTGGTCGCCGACCAGAATCGTCCGCGCATCCACAAACCGTCCGTCGCCGAAGAACACGTCAACCCCGGCGCGTTGCACGCGCGCGGCGGCGTCATGCACGGCAATCGACGCCCGACGCTCGCGCATGCGGCGCATGACTGCGGGGAAGTCCACTCGTGCATCCCCCGCGATCACCCCAAGGCCGTCCGCCCGTCGAAGCTCGCCGACCACCCGCGCCGACCGGATGAGCGCCTTCGACGGCACACAGCCGGTGTTCAGACAATCGCCGCCGAGCAGGTGTCGCTCGACCAGGGCGACCCGGGCACCCAGGCCCGCCGCCCCCATCGCGCTCACCAGCCCGGCTGTCCCGCCGCCGAGCACGACAAGGTCGTAGGACGCCGCCGCCTGTGGATTGCGCCACGCCGGCGGGTGGACGTGCTCGACGAGTCTCCGGTCGGCGGCATCATCCGAGGCGATGTCCGTATCCACAGCTGCGTGCATCATCTGCTGAATACCGGGCCGGGCGCCGCTTATTCCCGCTTATTCCCTAGACATCTTCTAAAGCCGCAGGCTCGCAAAATGAAGCAAGTTTGCTCGCGTCGCCTTTAGAACTGTCTTAGCTGCGGCCGCGGATCGGCCGCCTCGTGAAGATTCACCGGCCCACGACTCTCGGGTGTGACTGGTCGGTTTGAGGCGAAGCTTCACTGGTGCGCCCCGAATCGATCGGCCGGCCAACAGGAGCGGGAATAATAGCTGTGCCCTCGGATATTAGGAGAGCAGAGAAGGCTGGCCGGGACGATCGATTGCAGAATGCCTGTCGACACGCGCGCGGATTCTGAAACCGTGCGAGCTCGCTTCGACGCTACGGTGCTGGTGCACCTGGACGGCGTGTTCCGCCTGGCGCTCTGGCTCACGGGCAATCGCGCAGAAGCCGAGGATGTGGTGCAGGAGACATTTTCGCAGGCTCTGCAGTCGTTTCACCGATTCGAACCGGGCACAAACGCGCGGGCGTGGCTGTTTGCGATCATGCGCAACGTGCGCTCCAATCGTCAGCGCGCGTTCCGCCGCGCGCCGCCCCTGAGCGACCTCAGCGAACAGCTCGATCGGATTCCGGCCGCGGAGCAAACGCCGCAGAACGTGACGGAGCCCGAACTGCTGGACGCGCTCGGCGAGTTGCCGACGGGATTCCAGGAAGTCGTGTTGCTCTGCGACGTGGAGGAGCTCAGCTACAAGGAGATCGCGCGCGTGCTGGACATCCCCATGGGGTACCGTCATGTCGCGGCTGCATCGCGCCCGCCGGCTGCTGCGCCGGGCGCTCGCCCCATACGCCGCGCAGCGGGGCATCGGGCGGCCTGACGTTGATGCAGACGCGGACGAAAAGCCGCCGAGGATTCTGTCATGAAATGCGCGGAGCTCAGGGCGATGGCCGAATCGTATCTGGCCGGCGAGCTGCCCGTGGACACCAGTCACGAGATCATCACGCATCTGGACCGGTGCGAGGAGTGCCGCACCGAGCTGGATGCCCGCATCGCGCTGCGACAGACGCTGCGGCGCGCGTTTCTGAGCTCGGAAACGCTGGCGCCCACCGGCGAATTTACCGAGCGCGTGCGAGCCAGCCTGGGGACCGAGGCGGCCGCGGGGCGCCGGTGGTTCGGTCATGTGACGCCCTGGATTGCGATTGCCGCCAGCGTCGCCTTCGTGCTGACGGTGAGCTGGCAGGTTCTTCGGTCGACTCATCAGCCTGAGGCCTCCAGCGCGCTCGCCGCCCTGGCGGCCCACGCCGCGGGGGACCATCGTCACTGTGCCCTGGACCACTCGCTCGAGGAACTTCCGATCTCGCTCGATGAGGCCGCGCGACGATACAACCCTGCGTACGCGACGCTGCGCGAGGTTGTCAGCCAATCCGGTCCGGTGCGAGGCGGCACAATCGAGATCCTCGGTGCGCATTGGTGCGTGTTCGACGGTCGGTCCTTCGCGCACGTGGTCGTGCGGCACCGGGGTCGCGTAGCTTCGATTCTGCTCACGCCGATCGGGCAGACGCCGGCGGCGCTCACGTCGGCTGCGCAGTGCCCGTCCAGCGAGGGATTTCGGGTGGCCTGCTTCGATGCCCGGGGGCATGCCGGCTTCGTCGTGTCTGATCTGACGGATAGCGAGAACCTGGATCTCGCCCGCGTCGTCGCCCCGGTCCTGCAGTCGTATTTTGCGCGAGGGTGATTCACGCATCTCTCGCGCCTGGAGAAGGTTCATGCATCGATGGGTATTGCTGACAGCGGCGATCGCCGTTCTACCACTGACGCTGACGCAATATGCGGCCGGCGCGGACGAGCACGCGTCCCAGGGGGGCGCCGCGAAACAATTCGAAGTGACGAAAACGGAAGCGGAATGGCGCAAGACGCTGCCGCCGGAACAATTCCGCATTCTGCGCAAACATGACACGGAACGGCCGGGGTCCAGTCCGCTGAACGACGAGCATCGCCCCGGCACGTTTCACTGCGCGGCCTGCGATCTTCCGCTCTACTCGTCGACCGCCAAATTCGAAAGTGGCACCGGGTGGCCGAGTTTCACGGCGCCGCTCGAGAGTGCCGTTGGCACCTCCGTCGATCGCAGCCTGCTGGGCGTCCGGACCGAAGTGCACTGCCGCCGGTGCGGCGGTCACCTCGGACATGTCTTCGATGATGGCCCGAAGCCGACCGGGAAGCGTTACTGCATGAACGGCGCAGCCATGGTCTTCAAACCGACGACTGGAGGGGTGTGACGATGCATGTCATGACCCGGCTCGCGGTCGTCGTTTTCCTCGCCACCGGCCCTGGTCTTCTGGCCACCCACTTCGCCGCACAGCAGTCCGAGCCGGCGTCGACGACGGCAACCGCGACGTTCGCCGGCGGGTGCTTCTGGTGCATGGAGCCGCCGTTCGACGCGCTCGACGGGGTCCTCTCGACTACGTCTGGTTATATCGGCGGCCAGACGCCGAACCCGACGTATGAGGAGGTGTCAAGTGGAGGGACCGGGCACTTCGAGGCGCTCGAGATCACCTACGATCCAGCGAAGATCAGCTACGATCAGCTTCTGGAGGTGTTCTGGCGCAATGTGGATGCGGTCGACGGCGGCGGCCAGTTCTGCGATCGAGGCAGTCAGTATCTATCCGCGATCTTCTTTCAGTCCGAGGAGCAGCAGCGTCAGGCCGAGGCCTCGAAGCAGCAGGTCGCGAAGCGCCTGGGGCAGAGTGTGGTGACGTCGATTGTGAGAGCCGCCCCATTCTACCGGGCCGAGACCTACCAGCAGGACTACTACAAGAAGAACCCGGTGCGGTACAAGTTCTACAAGTGGAACTGCGG
>JACDCA010000511.1 GCA_013694635.1 Acidobacteriota bacterium
CCCGCTGCCATCGCGGTAGAAGACGCGATCCCGGGACAGCAGCGACGCTCCGGTTTCCTTCTCGAATTCGGCGATCTTCCTGTACAGTCCGTCGATCGAGCAGCCGGAAGCGTGACTTGCGTCCTGATCGACGCCGACGACCAGAAACCTCGAATCGCGCCAATCCCGCCCGCAGGTCAGCGGTTGGCCGTGCGCGGCCCATTTCGGCAGAAACTCGTCGACCATCGTAAGCAGCCGCTTGGAGATGGATTCGTCCAGCGCAGGATC
Organism: Acidobacteriota bacterium; assembly: GCA_013694635.1. GTDB lineage: Bacteria > Acidobacteriota > Vicinamibacteria > Vicinamibacterales > 2-12-FULL-66-21 > JACDCA01. The sequence goes on from JACDCA010000511.1 coordinate 268, forward strand.
GGCGGCGAAGACCCAGACGCGCGACGCGTCGCTCAGGTTGTCAAATGGTACGAGAGGCATGATTCAATCTACCCCTTGGCCAATCGCTTCGATTGTTTGCGCGCCGCCGGCGCTCTCCTGCTGATTGCCGGTTGATCGAGGCTGCGCCACAAATACCAGCATGCGATGGTGCGGTACGGCGCCCACGACCGCCCGAGTTTCTCCATCCTGATCGCGGTTGGGCGCTTCCGCAGCCCGTACGCCCTCTGAATCGCATTCTGAATCCCCACGTCCAGCGTCGGCAACACGTCGGGCCTGCCGAGGCGGAACATCAAGAACATCTGCGCGGTCCACGTGCCGACCCCTTTGACCGCGGTCAGACGCGCTACCAGCTCCTCGTCCGACATTTCGTCGATCCGTTCGAGATCCAGCGCGCCCGAATCCACGTGACGCGCCAGGTCCCGAATGTATGCGATCTTCTGGTGCGACAGCCCGGCCTCTCGCAGGCGCTCGTCGGCAATCGAAGTCATGGACCGGGCCTCCCCTCCAGCCGCCTCGTACAGCGCTCTGAATCTTCCGTGAATGGTCGCGGCGGCTTTTACGGAAAGCTGCTGGGACACGATCGCGCGGGCGATCGCGTCGAAGTGAGTGCCTTCGGTACGCAGCTCGAATCGGTGCGGTCCGAACCGGCTCAAGACCGCCCCGATTACCGGGTCGGAACGCCTCAGATGTCGCACGGCGGAGCGGTGCAGGCCCGGTGTGTACGGTCGCGGCTTTTGCATGGTCTGGCGAGGGGGAACAGTCAAAGGTAAATGGTATATTACGAGGACCCACCCCGCCGGGTGATGGATGGACCTGGTCTCCCGGGCGGCAACTTTATCTACCTAGGAGTGTTGGATGAAATCCTGTGTGAAGTTCTTGGCTGGCCTGGCGTGTGCTTCCGCCATCGCAGCATCGCCCGCGCGGGCGCAGGCTGAATGCAACCCCGACCAGAACGCCCCACAGTTTCTCGGGCGAGCCTACTTTGCGGTGCAGAAGGGTATTGCTACGCTAAACAACAACGGCGATCCCGCCACCGATGCGCGAACGGCGGTCCGCCTCCTCACGGACCCTGAAGCCCGCGACCGGGACAAGAACGTTGCAGGCCAGGCATTTACCCTCGGGCAGGCGCTCGCGCTCCTGCTCACGGAGTCTTCGGCGCCGGTAAATGGCACGCGCGCGGACTTTGGTTTTGCGACAGACCGCGAGCAGTCCGCTGATCTGTACGTGATGGCAGATTCAGTGTTTACCGTCGTCGAGACGCTGATTCCCCTATGCGCCGACCAGGTCAGCTCCTGGCGCCAGGGATCGCCATGGGTTGGAACGGTGAACAAGTCCCTTACAGCTCTGAGCGAAGGCAAGCTCGACACGGCCGAGGCTCTCGCGCGCAGAGCGTTGATCCTCGACCGCAGGGCGCCGTACGCGTATGTAGTGCTTGGCGGCGCTGCGCGGCAGCGCCTGGCTGCGGCCTCTGCGGCCGACAAGCCGCGCTACCTTGCCGAGTCGCGCGGTCATCTGACGCGCGCGCTGGAGATGGCGCAGAACGACACGTCGTACCGTGATGTGGTGCGCAGCTCCCACTACGAGTTGGGCGAACTGGTCGCGGCATCCCTTGCCGACGCGCCTGCGTCGGAGCGCGCCACTCGCGCGCGCGAGGCCGCCGAGCATTTCAAGCGGTACGCGATGCTGGCCGAATCCGACCTGACGCGAGCCGATGCCTTGCAGAAGATGGGCGACGTTTTCGCCGAGGTCCGCGACACGGCGTCGATCCGGGCCATATACCGCGGCGTGTCGTCGAACCCGACCGGGTACGGTGAGCGAGCGCTGCTGACGAGTGGAATTCTCGCGACGAGATTCGGAACTCCTGTCGAAGCCGCCGCGCTGTACAACGCGGTTCTGTCGACGAACCCGTACCAACGGGATGCGCTTCGCAACCAGGCCGTAACGCTCGTCAAGCTGAATGATTTCGCCGGACTGCTTCCCATTTCTCAGCGCCTTGCGGCGCTGGATCCCAACAATCCGGAGAACTGGGTGTTTCACGCCTACGCGTACGCCGGAATGGCTGAGCGTACCTCGAACGCGGCGATGCGCCGCGCGTACACGGATTCGTCCGCCAAGTACGACCGGATGGCGACCGCGATGCCCATGAAGGTGACGTTCACGGAATTTTCGCCCACGGAAGCGGAAGCACGCCTCCGCGGAACGATCGAGAACCTGGGCACGTCGCCCCAGACGTACACGATCATCGTCGAGATGCTCGACCGATCCGGCAATGTTCTGGCGACGGAGCAGGCACAGGTAGGCCCGGTGGCGGCGAAAGCCACGGGTGAGTTTACGGTGCTCGGCAAGGCAACAGGGGTGGCGGCGTTTCGGTACAAGCCGCTGCTCTGATCACCAGCACTGCATCGAAGAAGGCCCGCGGCGTCGCCACGGGCCTTTTTTTTTCGTTCCTAGACCGGCCTCGGCAACATCACCGGGTTTCCTCCGACGAGCGCTCCCACGATCCAGAATTTGTCTCCGTCAAACCAGAAGATCGCGACCTGCTCGAGCTCCCGCGCCAGCCGCGTCGCGGCCTCCCGGTCCATGGCCACTGCTACGCTGTCTTCGCAATGCGCCCCATCCGGCGAGCATGCATCGACATGCAGAAAAGCGACGCCGGTCGAAACGAGCGTTTCGTCGAGCTGTCTGGCCAGCTGCTCGTTTACGGAGTCGTCCGTGTTCTCGCCGCGCGGATTCTGTGCCGTAAGCACCGCGAACGCGCCGGGCAGCCCGATTTCCGTCACTGCTCGGATGCTCTCCTGCCCTATCGGCTCCCGGAGATCGACGCGTACGGCGGGCGTCGTCCTGAAATTCAGAACGGTGTCCGGGTAACGGTGCCAGTCGGGATCGAGCTGGTCGGGAGACGGAGTAGTCATCGAAGGTATCAGGTATCAGCGTTCGGCCCGGGATATTGCAAGGGCCCCGCCGTCACTGATACCTGATGCCTGATGCCTGATACCTCACACAACTCGCGCGGTACAATCCCTGCCTCAGATCCACGTGTGAACCATCCCACGATATGGCCAGCGACGCTCTGGCTCGTGCGCCACGGCGAGTCCGCGGGTAATGTCGCCCGGGAGGCGGCCGACGCCACGGGCCTCGATATCATCGACATCGATGTCCGCGACGTCGATGTTCCCCTGTCGTCGTTGGGCGAGCTTCAGGCGGTCGCGCTCGGCAAGTGGTTCGCCCGCATGCCGGAGGACGCGCGGCCCAACGTCCTGCTGAGCTCGCCGTATAAGCGAGCCATGCGAACCGCCGAGC
>JACDCA010000539.1 GCA_013694635.1 Acidobacteriota bacterium
CTTCTCTGCCGACACGCCACTCGACGCAACGACCACGCGCCACTCGGATGGAAGGCGAACATCTCGAATGTGACGAACCGGTGCGAATGCATATGCTGAGAAGTGACTCGGCAGGCCGAGCAACATCGCCACGTGGTCTTCGCTGCCTCCGTGCGTACCGACTCCCGCGTCCCCCGCGAGATGACCAAAGCCTGAACCGTTTTCGACGCACGCGAGGTACGCGGCGAGGTCGCAGAGATCGCGGATGTCACGGCGCCAGACCTCAGTCCGGGATAGCTGCCGCCGCTCGATGAGCGCAGTCGCGATGCCCACGACGAGCGCGCTGGAACTGCTCATTCCCGACGCGCGAGGCAGGTCGCTGGCAAACGCGATAGTCACCCCCGGGGAGCGACCGGCGAAGTTCCGCGACAACCTGCGGGCCACCACGTCCGCATAGCGACGCCAGCCCGAAAGAGGTAGACGCGCCTGGCCCAGACCCACGTGCTCCCCGTTCCCGGCGTCTGTCACGACGATGTTGTCGTCGGTGCGCGGCGATGAGACAAACACAAAGCCGCGCGGGACGGCGGACACCAGGGTTCGGCCGCCTGCGTAGTCTGTATGTTTGCCAAAGAGCTCGAGTCGGCCGGGTACCCACCACGCGTTCGAGGCGCCGCCGGCGTCAGCAAGGACGTTCGCGGCCCTGTCGTAGAGTGCGGCCTTGGCCGGTAGCTCCGCAGGATCAAGCCCCTCGTCAACCAGGCGCTGCGCGAACTCGTGGCCCGTCATGGGCGAGGCGTCACACCGGCGAGCCGGCGCTCGACGGCTGCGATGTCGCCACGTGTTGACAGGTCGAGAACGGCGCCGTGGCCGCGAAACGCCTTGACCGTCACGCCCCTCGCAATTGCGAGCCCTACCGCCTCGGGCAGCTCGAATTCATTGCGTGCGGACGCCGGGACCTCACGGCAGAACGTAAAGATCCGCAAGTCGAAACGCCAGCAGTTCATGCTGACACACGCGGTGGATCCAGCGGTCGCAAGTCGTGCGGCTGACGGCTTCTCGACGATCCCCAGGACGTAACCGTCATCGGTCAGATCCAGAAGCGCGAACTCCTGCACGCGTTCAACGAGGATGTTGCCGTCTCGAACGAGCTCATCCCGCCGGAAGGCGGGGCAGGCAGCTTCCTCCTGCCTCGCCAGTTCTCGCAGAACGACGGCGGGATAGAGATTGTCGCCATTGACAACGAGGAACGGCTCACCGGACGTCCATGACTCCGCTGACACGACCGCCGCTGCCGTCCCCGTCGGCTCGGTCTGCTCGACGAAATCGATGCGAATCCGCGATGGCGGGCAGTCCGTCACGTAGCGCCGCCGGATCGCATCGTGGTCGGGCGCCACGACGAGCGCGACGGCGAGAACACCGGCGTCTGCCAGGGAACTGAGAACGTAGTCGAGGAATGGCCGGCCGCCGATCGGCATCATGGGTTTCAGGCCGGCGTCAGCGGCCGCCCGCTGTTCTCCGCTGAGTGGCGAGTTGCCGGCCTGCATACGACGCCCTAGGCCCCGGGCGAGCACGATGGCGCGCGAGGTCATGTCTGCCGCGCTTACATGTGGACGATATCGAGCGGCGGCCGCGCCTTCCAGCGCCCTCTTGTGAAGTCCGGGACGTCGACGGCATCGGCGCGTCGCTTCACGGACCTGACACTGAGATCGACGACCGCGCTCAATGCCGCGGCGTCGTAGACGTCCATGTCGGTCGGCCGGCCCTCCCGCAGGCATTTGATCAGGCGGTAATCCTCGATGAAATCCATGCCGCCATGCCCCGCGCCTAGCGCCTGCTCGGCCAGCTCCTTCCACAAGGGATGCTCGAACTCGGCGCGGAAGTCCTCCGCGGGCTGCCACTGGTGCGCGCGGCCGCGACCTTCGACATACACGCGGTTTGGATACCCCTGGAACATACCCTTCGTTCCCTGCACGAGATTGATCCGGCTGTAGGGTCGCGGCAGGTTCGTACAGTGCTCGACGTAAACCGTACGCCCACGCGCCGTCTTGATGAGGCTCACGTTCACGTCCCCCAGCACGTATCGTTCCTTCCGCTTCGGCGAGTCGGCGGGCTCATGCTCGGCAGCCCACGCTTGCAGGCCCCGTGACGGCCCGCTCATGGACACGAGATAGTCAAATCGATCGCCGCGGTTGATGTCCAGGCAATTGGCGATCGGACCCAGACCGTGCGTCGGGTACAAGTTTCCATCGAGCTTCGTCGCCCAGGCGCGCCGCCACAGCCCTTCCCCTTCGTCCGCGAATTTGATCGCGCGAAGGTCGTGAAGGTATCCACCGGCCGCATGCAGCACTTCGCCGAATACGCCCTGGCGGACCATGTTGAAGACCATCATCTCCATGCGGTCATAATTGCAGTTCTCCATCATCACGCAGTGCCGCCGGTGCTTCTCGGCTGACTCGACGATGGCCCAGCAGTCGTCAATCGTCATGACGGCTGGCACTTCCGTCGCGGTGTGCTTCCCGTGCTTCATGGCGCACAGCATGATCGGCGCATGCCATTCCCACGGCGTCGCATTGAACACGAGATCCAGATCCTCGGCGCCACAGAGGCGCTCGAAATCGCGCGGGCCTTTCGTGTATGCGGTCGGGGCGGGATGGCCTGCCTCGACAATCTGTCTCGACGCCCAGTCGGTTCGCTCAGGACGTACGTCACAGACCGCCGTGATCCGGCAGCCGGGAATCCGCAGCAGATTCCGCACATGGCTCCCGCCCTGGCCGCCGATGCCTACAAAGCCGATGCGGACCTGGTCGATTGGCGCGGCGGCAAAAAGCGCGGGTGCCTGCGCGGCGCTTGTCTCGCGGACGGAGATGGCCGCGGCCGCCGTAAGCCCGGCACCGCCGATCCTGATGAAGTCTCTGCGATCGAGGTCGTCCATGGACTCGAATGGTATCGCGTCTGGCCGCCGCGCGTTGACTCAGCCGGGCGTGAGAATGCGTCTCCGGCAGCGCTAAAGGTATCGTTCGCGGAGGATCCTCATGTGGTGCGCAACGTGCCCCGCGCTGATATAGGCGAGCGCGCGTACGCTAAACGGGTTATCGCTGGCGATGCCGCGGCGCATCCAGGCGTCGGCCGGGAGGTTGTCGAAGAACGCGATCGTTGCCGCGCGGACGCCGCGGAACTCCTCGATGTGGGAGGCCAGCGACCGAGCATCCGCATCTGCGCCCGAGATCGCAACGTTCTGATCGAAACTGGGAAGCGGTGTGTCGAAGCCGCGCGCAAACCACAATGCGCGAAACACGAACATGCGTTCCGTGTCGTTCAGATGGCTGACGACCTGGCGGATGCTCCATTTCTCCGGCGCGTAGCGATGAAGTGACCGCTCCTCCGGGATGCCGCTCAGTATGGCCAGGGTTTCGGGCAGCTGAGCCTTCAGAGTCGTACGAATGTCGCCATCCGTGACCTGCTCGATGTATGTGAAGTAGTAGTCGGCTGCTTCGGTCCGATCGGGTGTTACGCTGCTGCTCATCCGGGTTGTCCCTTCTCTTCCTGATAACGCTCCATTGCGTACCGGCGCGCCAGCACACCGGTGGCTTCCTCGACGTTGATGGTTTGCACGAGGACGCCTTCCTCCCCATACGGGAGGAACGCCTGGCACCGGCCGGACGGCTCGATCAGACTGGTCGCCGATTCCTGGTAGCGCATCGCGTAGTTGACGCTGGCAAAGTAGATCGTGTTCTCGATGCTGCGCATCATCATCGCCTTTTCGTAATAGGGCGCGCCGCTCGCGCCCCACTGCGTCAGCCGGACACCCTGGCGATCGCTTCCCGTGAGCTGGGGATGAAACACGATCCTGGCGCCCCGCACGGCCGCCCATCGCACGGTCTCGGGATACCGCCACCCCTCGTGGCAGATCGCCACTCCGAACTTCATCCCGTTGATCTCGAAGAGCCGCCGAGTCGTGCCGGGCACGTAGAACCGATCTTCGGTCGGGTCCAGCTGGGTCTTGGTCTGATAGCCCTGGATCTCCCCCGCTGCGTCAAGGACCACGGCGACGATCTGCCGGCCGCCCTCCGTGATCCTTTCCATCCCCAGGATCGTGGCGATGGCATGCCTGCGCGATAACTGCGTGACAGCCTCCAGGGCCCGTTCCTGCTGCGTCTCATCGAAGTGGAATACGTCGAAATCCTGTCCGCGCAGACCGGGGAGATACGCTTCGGGGAAGCACACGATCTGCGCTCGCCGGCTGGACGCTTCGGACATGAGCCGGTCGATTCTCTCCAGCCCATCGTCAAGGGAGGAGGCGATACGAGGCGAGGCCAGAGCAACAATCACGGCGACATGGATTCTAGTCGACGCTCGATCCGGCTACCGGTCGAGGAACACCGATCGTCAAGACCACAGGCCGCTTCGACCTGCCGGCCTTTTTGAAAATCCTCCGAGCAGCAACCCGGCTGATTTTTAGATCCACCTTTGCTTCCTGAAGTACAACAGCATCACCGAGCTGATGATCAGCATCGCTCCGGCGATCCACCAGAACTGTGCGGCATCGCCGCCGGGAAACGCGGGAAGCGGGACGTTCATGCCCCACATCCCCGTCAGCACGGTCAGCGGCATGAAGATCGTCGCGATGATGGTGAGCACCTTCATCACGCTGTTCAACTGGTTCGAGACCAGTGACAGGTGCGCGTCGAGGAGGCTCGTCACACGGT
>JACDCA010000550.1 GCA_013694635.1 Acidobacteriota bacterium
GAGACGGAGAGCCCGATCAGCGTTCCGACCACCCCGGCTGCTCCCGCGCGTCGTGCGATCGGCACAGGTCTCGCCGCCGGACTCGTGGCTGTTTCAATTCTCGCGACCGCCGGCGTGATGCCCTGGCTGTCGCCAGGGACCGGTCCATCAGCGCCGAATGGCGTCACCCGTCTCAGCATCGCGCTCCCCGAAGGGGACGAGGTGACCGACAAGAACCTGGCGCCGCTGGCCATTTCCCCCGACGGCGCGCGGATCACCTACGTTGGCTTTCGGAGTGGGGTGCGGCGGCTCTTCGTACGGAATCTCGTCGACCGCGAGGCGAACCTGCTCGAGGGGACAGATGGGGCACGCAGCCCGTTCTTCTCGCCGGATGGCCACTGGATCGGGTTCTTCGCGCAAGGAAAGTTGAAGAAGGCCGCGGTCGGGAGCGCGGCGGTGCAGGTCATCGCAGACGACATCGCCGACCCGCGCGGCGGCACATGGGCAGCCGACGGGACTATCTACTTTGCGCCGACCAATGTCAGCGGCCTCTGGAAAGTACCCGCGTCGGGGGGCCGCCCGAGCGAGGTCACAATGCTCGATCGCCAGCGCGGCGAGGTCAGTCATCGATGGCCGCACGCTCTCCCCGATGGCTCGCTGCTTTTCTCGTCGTGGACAGGGCCGGGACCAGACGAGCACGCCATCTTGAGGTTGACTCCCGCAACCGTCGAACGGCAGGTACTCATCACGACCGGCGACACACCGCGTTACGTCGCTGGCGGTTACCTCGCCTACGGACGCCTGGACGCGTTGTTTGCCGTGCCCTGGCGCTCGACGCAGACGACGTTGGACAACGTTGCCCCGATCTCGCTGCCGGAGTTACCGAGGCTCGAGAACGAAGGGGCGGCGATCTACGACGTGTCGGCGAACGGCACGCTGGCGTACATTTCAGGCGGCACCGGGCGATACGCGCAGCGCATCGTCTGGGTCGATCGCGCGGGCGCCATCGAGGCGACGCCGATGCCGGAGCGCGACTACGAGGCGGTCGCCCTTTCGCCTGACGGACGACGGGCGGTCGTTCAGGTCCGAGAGGGCACCATGGGCCTGTGGATTTTTGATTTCTCCCGCCACACGCTCACGCCACTCGCCACGTCGGGCGGGAGCAGTCAGGGTGCGGTCTGGACGGTGGACGGGCAGCGCATCATCTACCGTGGCACCAGGCACGGCACACGGAACATTTACTGGAAGTCAGCCGACGGCTCGGGCGAGGAGGAGCGGCTGACCACCAAGCCGAACGTCATCCACACTCCCTCATCGGTCTCGCCCGACGGGCAGTGGCTCGTGTTCGTCGAGGGCGGCGGCCAGGCCCTGGGAAGCAGTACTTGGGCACTGCGCCTCCAGGGTGATCGCACGCCACGACAGCTGTTGCCGTCGGTGGCGAACGGCCAGGTTTCGCCGGACGGCCGGTGGCTGGCGTACCAGTCGAATGCGTCCGGACAGTTCGAGGTGTACGCTACGCCGTTCCCCGGGCCGGGTCCGCGAATCCCGGTCTCGGTCGACGGCGGCGAGAACCCGCTGTGGTCTCGCGACGGGCGCGAGCTGTTCTACACCACGGAGGACAGCATGATGGCCGTCACGCTCACGCCGGGTGCGACGCTGTCGGTCAGCGCACCGCGCCTGCTCTTCGAAGGACGATATCGTCCGGCCTCGAACTCCGTCACGCCGTTCAGTGTTTCGCCCGACGGGCGCCGGTTCCTCCGCGTCCAGCAGGTGCAACCGGACCGGCCCGTCACCCGCATCGACGTCGTGCTGAACTGGTTCAGCGAACTCGCAACAGCAATCCCGTATCGCTGATCGCTGATCCCTGATCTCAGGAACGATCCCGAATCGTGGATCCCGAATCGCCAGTCGCCCTATAATCTCGCCACCCTTACTTGCAGCTCTCAGTCGGCACCAGACTCGGGCCGTATGAAGTCGTGGCAGCGCTCGGCGCCGGCGGCATGGGCGAGGTCTATCGCGCGCGCGACACGCAGCTGAATCGCGACGTCGCGATCAAGGTTCTCTCTGAGCTTTTCGCCCTCGACCACGAACGTCTCGCCCGCTTCACGCGCGAAGCGCAGACGCTTGCGGCGCTGAACCACCCGAACATCGCGCACATCCACGGTCTCGAAGGGGACGGCTCGGCTGCCAGACCACGCGCGCTCGTGATGGAGCTGGTCGAGGGCGAGGATCTCTCGGTGCTCATCGCGCGAGGGCCGATCCCCTTGGCCGACGCCCTCCCGATCGCGCGGCAGATTGCCGACGCGCTCGAAGCCGCCCACGAGTCGGGAATCGTCCATCGCGACCTCAAGCCCGCGAATGTGAAGGTCCGCCCCGACGGTACCGTCAAAGTGCTCGACTTCGGTCTCGCCAAGGCGCTGGGTTCGGGAGGTTCGGGAGGTCCGGTAGAGGCCGGCTTCAGCCGGCCTGAACACTCCCC
>JACDCA010000574.1 GCA_013694635.1 Acidobacteriota bacterium
ACCTGAAACCCGGTAACGTGATGCTCACGAAGTCTGGCGCGAAACTGCTGGATTTCGGCCTGGCGAAGCTCACCTCCCGCGATCTCGAGCCGCTGCAGGTCGAGGCGCTGCCCGCGACGATGTCGGCCGGTCTGACCGAACGCTGGCAAATCGTCGGAACCCTTCCGTACATGGCGCCGGAGCGTCTCCAGCGCAGGCCGTTCGATACGCGTGCCGACGTCTTCGCCTTCGGCGCAGTGCTGTACGAAATGCTTGCCGGTCGTCCGGCGTTCACGGGGGACAGCCCCGCAGAGATCATTGCGTCGGTGCTCACAGTCAACCCGGGTCCCATTCCGGGAGTTTCACCCGCTCTCGACAGAGTGATCCGCCGCTGCCTGGCAAAAGACGCGGCGGATCGCTGGCGGGGGATTGAAGACGCCGCTGAAGCGCTGGCGCTTGCCGGGGAGAGACCAGCGGCCGCCGCGGCGCGCGGCGTCGGGCGACGATCGATGATCGGCGCGGCGCTCATCGCGGCGCTGAGTGCCGCGGGCGCCTACTATCTTGGAGTCGTGCCGACCCTCACGAAACCGCGCCCGGTCGTCATCCTGATGGACTCGACGCTCCCGGAGCGCGTCTACGATCCGGCCACCCGTGTAAACGGCGGAACGAACTCAGATGACATCAGCGATAGCCTGAGGGAGATGCCGCTTGAGATCCACAAGGAAACCACGAGCGCGCTGTGGCATCGCGAGGATCAGGTTGTGCAGCAGCGTCCTGCGCTGGTGATGATGCATCTGTCGAGTTTTGCCAAGCCGGTCGGGGCGGCCGACGAGCCGCTGCAGGCCCAGGCCGTCGACCGCACGAGGGCGTTTCTGGGATTCGTCGGACTGGCAAACCCGCGCACCCAGTTCGTCGTCTACACTCGCGGGTTCGCGACGGACGCGGAGCGTCAAGCCTGGGTCACCGAAACGGTCCAGCGATTTCCTGCCCTGCAGGGCCGCGTGCGAATGCTTCACGTCCCCGGGGAGGAGAAGGCGACGTTCCGGGATCCCGCCACTCGCCGCTTGGTGAAGCAGCAAGTGGAGTCGATCCTCGGCCACCCGGCGCGTTGACGCAGGCGGGCGCTAAATAATTCTCTGGCCGAGCGCGGACGTCGCGAGTTCCACTGCGAGGATCGCGGTCGTGTTGCGATCGTCGAGGATCGGATTGACCTCCACGAGGTCGAGGGCCCGCAGCATTCCGGAGTCGGAGATCATCTCCATCAGCATGTGTGCCTCGCGATAGTCGAGGCCACCCTTCACCGGCGTGCCGACGCCTGGCGCGATAGTCGGATCGCACACGTCGACGTCGAACGACACGTGGACGCCCGACGTGTCTTTCCCCGCAAGGGCGAGCGCCTGCTCGACGATGGCCGCGATGCCGTTGCGGTCGATGTCCTTCATCGTGAAGACATGCACGCGCGAGTCGCGCACGATCTCCTTCTCACGGTCATCCAGATTCCTGATGCCGATGAGGACGGTGTTCTCGGGCAGCACCTTGGGCGAGAAGCCGCCGATCCGCGACAGCTCCGCCGGTTCAGGACCGAGCAGCGCCGCCAGCGGCATGCCATGGACGTTGCCGCTGCTGGAGCTCGCCGGCGTGTTCATGTCGCCGTGCGCATCCACCCAGATGAGCCCCACGCGGTTGCCTTCGCGCCGCGCGAACTCCGCGGTCGCCGCGACCGACCCCGCCGCCAGGCTGTGGTCGCCGCCGAGGACCAGCGGCATGGCCCCCTTCTCGAACGCGCTCAGCGATGTCTTGTACAGCTTTTCGCAGACGCGCGAGATCTCCCGGATGTACTTCTTGCGCGAATCGCCGAGCTGTTTCGTCTCGGGGTTCGGCGCCACCACGTCACCGACGTCCACGACCTGGACGCCAAGCGCCGTCAGCCGTTCCGTGAGCCCGGCGATGCGAAAGGCGGACGGACCCATGTCGACGCCACGGCGATTACCGCCGAGGTCAAGCGACACGCCGATGACGTGAACGGTCCGAGACAAGATGACGCGTGACGATTTGACTTGCAGCGCAAAAGGGCTGGACTACGACTGTTGCGCTGCAGCCAGAATGTACCATACGGGCGCGCGTTTGACTGCCGCCATAACTGTCAGATACCATGAGGTTTGCGGCTGGAGACGAGTACTTCGGCCAGGTGAGGCGCTGACGCGTCCGGTCCGTGAAGGAGCATCGATGAAGCGGTTCGAGGTGGGGTCGAGAGTTGTAGAGCCGACCTATGGTCTGGGTTCCGTAGTCGCCGTCGAAGACAATTACACCCGCGTGCAATTCGATGAGCATGGGATCAAGAAATTCCTCACGTCGATGTCCCGGCTCGAGCCGAGCGACGAACCGGCACCCCCGGGCGTCCGCAAGGTCCGCAAGAAGCGGGCGCCGAAAAAAGTCGCGACGCCTGCCGCCGAAGCCGTCGAAGACTAAATCGACGTCACGGTTCAACACGGTGCAACACATCTAGCGCTTCAGAGACACCGACATCCCTTCGCCCGACGGGGAGACGATCGTCGTCCAGAGCGATGGATGCTTCTGCACGACGTCAAGAAAATCCCCCATCTCGCTGCGCTTATTGACGACGTTATGCGCGATGAACAGGCCCTCGCGGTCCAGTCGCGGATACACGAGCTCGAAGAACCGTTTGTAGTCGCGCTTCCACGCGTCGAGAAACACGAAATCGAAGTTCCCCTGGAGGCGAGGTATCTGCGCGAACGCATCGCCGGCGACGACCTGGACGATGTCGGAGAGGCCGGCCTTGCGCACGTTCTCCTCCAGTTCCTTCGCGCGGATCGGATCGTATTCAAGGGTCACGAGACGACCGCCCGTAGAGCGCAGGCCCATCCCGATCCAGATGGCGCTGTAGCCGCTGGCCCCGCCGACTTCGAGCGCCCGTTTCGCGCCGCTCGACGCGACCATCAGGCGCAGAAACCGCCCGTCCTCTTCAGAAACAGCCAGCTGCCCCCTGTCACGCGCCTTGATGTCGGCGAGCAGTCGCGACACCGCCGCCGGATCGCTCGGCTTCCTTCCCCCCGGCGAAGCCTCCGGCTTCGAGCCTTGCGCCGAAGCCTCCGGCAGCACGATCAACACACCGAAGGCGGCCAGCGCCACGAACCAGGCTCGACACGTGAACATGCCCTGAGCCTAACAAAGGTTTCACCCGAGTGATAGAATTCTGGATTCCGCTCAGGCTTTTGAACCATAGTCTCCTCCGGGAGGTCCAGTGAGCCCGATTCTCGTCCGGCCCGTGCGCGAGCAGCTCGAACACGATCGCGTGATCCGGCTGCTCCAGGCGCGTCTGAAGCGTCGGCACGACGTCGCGATCAACATCGGCCCCGATCAGACGGTGCCGGTCAAGATCGGTCCGGTCCAGATTTACCCCGACCTCGTGCTCACGGCCACCGACAAGGGGCACAAGCTGGAGGGGACCGTCGAGGTCGAGACCGCGGAGTCAGTCAACCATCTCGAGGCGATGGCGCAATGGGCGCACCTCGGCAGGGCCCGTGTACCGTTTCACCTCTATGTGCCAGTGGGCTGCATCGACATCGCGCGGCGTCTCGCCTCAGAGAACCAGGTCAACATCGCCGAGCTCTGGAGCTTTCACACCCTCGGCGACCAGACGCGGTTTACGCTGGTCCACCGGAGCACCGCCGCGGAATCGAAGACCGCCGGGGCTCAGAGCCGCGCCTCTGAACGCGCCAGGGTCGCCGCACGCTCGCCGTCGACCGCGACGGCCGCGGTGCCGAAAAAGCGGACGACGCCGGCCGGCGCCAAACCGGCCGCGCGCAAGCCGTCCCAAAAAAGGAAGTAGCTTCTGCCGTTCCTCCGATTCAACCGCGACAAGCGCGGGTACGAAAACACGTTCGTCATTCATGCCGAAAGGCGTAAAGGCCGCGGGCAGCGCATCCTTTACTGGTTCAGAACGCCGCCAGGGGTGACAGTCGGCCGCGCCGCGCTCGACGAAGATGCCATCCGGCTCATCGAACAGCACAACCCGGATCTCGAATTCGACTGGACGCGGATCCTCAAAGGGCAGGGGAGTGAGCCCGTACCCGAGAAGCGGTCGTCTCAGCCGCAGCCGCCGCCACAGCGATCCGCGCCGCCGGCGGCGCGGCCGAGACCGCGGCCCGTTGACACGGCGCCGCCGCAGGCCCCTCCGCCCATCCAGCCCGATCGGCCGCCGGATGAACCGGTGACCGCAACCGGCCGGAAGCTCGGCGCCGAGGGGCTCGCGCGACTGCGCGGACGCTACGCGGAGATGCTCGCGCGGATCAGCGAGCGGATTCCAGATGCCGAGCGCCAGGCAGAGCTGAAAACCGTCGCCGAGCGTCTAAATCCAGACGCCTGGGTGACCGACACCGACGTCCTCGCCGGACTTGATGCTTATGAAGCGACGTTCGAATCCCTGCGGAGTGTCGTCGGGCACCGGCGGCGTCGTAGCCGGCGTCCGGAGGCGTCACCCGGGGCTGCCCCCGCCGAACCGGGCGAGGGGCTGGAGTAGGTCCTTGTATAATCACCGCATGCAGTCAGTTCTCCGGCGGCGGATGCTCCTTTCAGCCATGTTCAGCCTGGCGCTGCTCACGGCAGTGACGATCACCGCACAGGGGACGCCGCCGCAGAACCCTCAGAATCCTCCTCCCGCACAGCCTCCCGCGCGCTCCGACCAGGTGATCCGCCGGGCCATCGACGTCGTGACCACCGACGTCGTGGTGCGTGACAACGCCGGGCAGTTCGTGGCGGATTTGAAGAAAGAGGATTTCGACGTCTACGAGGATGGAGTCAAGCAGGAAGTCGTGTCGTTCGTGCTGACGCACGGCGGCCGCACCTACAACCAGATCGTCCCGGCTGCGCCGAAACAGCGTGAGGGGATCATCCTGCCGCCAGCGCGGCCGACCAACGACGCCGCCGGGCGCATCTTCATCATCTTCGTCGACGACCTGCATCTCGACTTCCGCAACACCGGACGGATTCGCGATCTCTTCAAGAAGATCTCGACCGAGCTGGTGCACGAGGGAGACATGTTTTCCGTGGTATCGACCGGCCCGTCGTCGATCGAGATCCCGCTCAACTACGATCGCCGGCGGCTCGACGAAGCGATGAAGAAGATCGCCGGCAACGCGCTCAAACCGCAGGAGCTGCTCGAGGCACCCGAAGGCGCCGACGGCCCCGCGGAGCTGAAGTACCGCGCGCACGTCGCGTTCTCGACCGCGTACGACATGCTCAAGGGGCTGGAGCAGGTCCACAACCGGCGCAAGGCGTTCATCTACATCAGCAACGGGTACGACTTCAATCCATTTGCCGATTCGCGCCAGAAGGCGGTCAACGAGCGGTTCGCGCGCCTGACGCAAACGGGGGAAGACGGCACGAGCGGCGACGTCAATCCGTTCTCGCAGGTGGGTAATCGGTTCGCGGAAGCCGATCTCGTCGCCGAGCTCGCGGAGCTGACCCGCCAGGCGAACCGCGCCAACGCGTCGCTCTACACGATCGATCCGCGCGGGCTGGTTGGCGGGCCGGATCTCGACGAGAAGATCGACATGGTCGAGTGGCAGAAGTACATCACGGCGACCCAGAACAGCCTGCGCACGCTCGCCGATCTGACCGGCGGGATCGCCGTGGTGAGTACGAACGATTTCTCGAAGGCGCTCAAGCGCATCGATGCCGAGACGAGCGACTACTACATTGTCGGCTACTACTCGAGCAATCCGGATCCGCTGAAGAAGCGGCGGAAGATCGAAGTCAAGATCTCCAGCCGCAAGGGGCTCAACTTATTCCACCGCTCGGAATACCGTCTCCGCCCCCCCGACAAGCCCATCGGCCGATAGCGTTTTTACGCTCCCGTCACTGCCCGCTGATAGAATCCGCCACGCTTGCGTGAAACAGGGCGCCGGCACATATTTCTGCGATATACTTTCGATCCGCAACCCCTGTTCTTTCTGGAGATCCATGCGATGAAATTCTGCATCAAGGGCGCCTGGACGCTCGTGTTCGTGTTCTGTCTCGGGGTGCTGAGCACCACCCCAGCCACGGCGCAAACGGTCACCACCGGCAGCCTCGTTGGCGTCGTGACGGATTCTCAGGGGGGGGTGCTCCCGGGCGCCACCGTGACGGCAGTTCACACGCCCACCGGCACCAGCTACGAAGCGGTCTCCGACGCCGAGGGACGCTTTGTCATTCTGAACACCCGCGTCGGGCCGTTCGACGTGACGGCAAACATGAGCGGGTTCAGGCCTGAAAAGCTTCAGGCCATCGAGGTGAAACTCAGCGAGCAAGCGACGGTCGCATTCAAGCTGCAGCTCGCAACCGTAACCGAGACGATCGAGGTCACCGGAGAGTCGAGCCCCATCGATCCCTCGCGGGCGGGTACCGCCGACAATGTGTCCCGCATCGCGATCGAAGCGCTGCCCACGATCTCGCGCAGCTTGACCGACATGGCTCGAACGTCGGCATATTTCAATCCGATCGGCCTCAACGAGGACCCGCTGGCGGTCTCGGTCGCCGGGCGAAATAATCGCTACAACAACGTGCAGATCGACGGCGCCGTCAATAACGACGTGTTCGGGCTCGCGGCATCGGGCACACCTGGGGGCCAGACCGAAACCCAGCCGATCAGCCTCGACGCGATCCAGGAGCTGCAGCTCGTCGTTTCGCCGTACGACGTGCGGCAGGGGGGGTTTTCGGGTGGCGGGATCAACGCGATCACGAAGAGCGGTTCCAATCGCTTCTCGGCCACCGGGTATTTCTTCGGCCGGAACGAGGACTTCGTCGGCGACGGCGTCAGCCGCACGCCGATCGCGAAGTTCAAGCACCAGCAGATGGGCGGGAGCGTCGGCGGACGGATCATCGAGAACCGCGCTTTTTTCTTCAGCAACGGCGACTTCGAGCGGCGCGACAACCCGTCGGGGATCTCGGTCAGCACGACCGGGCAGACGTTCGGACGCGAAGCCGAGGTCGACCGGTTCCTCGGCATCCTGAGAAACACCTATGGCTACGATCCGGGCGGCAAGGAAGAGTTCATCCGGACCATCAATAGCGACAAGTTCTTCGTCCGCGGCGATTTCAATCTCACGAGCCGGCACCAATTGATTGCGCGGCACAATCTCACCGACAGCCTGAATGACATCGGCCGTCCGACTGTCACCTCGTACCTCATGCCGGACGGCTTTTACCGGATCAAGAACAGGACGAACTCGACGGTTGTTCAGTTGAACAGTGCGTTTGGCCGTGCGGTCAACGAAGCCCGGTTCACGTTGCAGACGATCCAAGACCGCCGCGCCGGACAGCCCTTCGAGGAGCGGCCGTTCCCGCTCGTCCAGGTCAATCTCAGTTCCGGCACGGTGCGCGCGGGGCGTGAGAACTTCTCGACGGCCAACGAACTGGACCAGGACGTCTACGAGCTCAGCGATGACTTCACCTGGCTGAAGGGCAAGCACACGATCACGGTCGGGACGAAGAACGAGTTCTTCAAGTTCAGGAACCTGTTCATTCGTAATGCATTCGGCAACTACCGATTCGCCAACCTCGACCTGTTCGAGCAGGGACTGGCGCAGTCGTACGACTACGATTTTTCGCTCACCGGTGACCCGCTGCAGGCCGCGCGCTTCCAGGTCCGTCAGTTCGGGTTTTACGCGGGCGACCAGTGGCGCCCGGCGTCGAATTTCACCCTCACCATGGGCGTGCGTGCCGACATCCCGACCTTCCCGGATCGGCCAACGCGAAACCCGGTAACCGAGGCCGCGGTCGGTCTGCGCACAGACGAAGTACCGACCGGCGTGCTCTGGTCGCCCCGAGTGGGCTTCAACTATGCGATGTCGAACGCCAACCGCGAGCAGCTGCGCGGCGGGTTTGGCCTGTTCGCCGGGCGCACCCCGTACGTGTGGCTGTCGAACCAGTACGGCAATACGGGCGTGGAATTCCGGCGCCTGGCGACCGGATTCAATGTCAACAACCGCTTTACGTTCGTGCCGGACGCCGGCGCGCAGCCGACCAACGTCGGCGGAGCAGTGAGCACCGAGATCGATCTCATCGATCCGGACTACAAATACCCATCCTTGATGCGCGGCAACCTCGCGTACGACCGCGCGCTTCCGTTTTTTGGGCTGGTCGGTACGACGGAGTTTCTGTATTCGAGAAACATCAACGACATCAAGTATCAGAACCTGAATCTTGTCCCGGCTGGCACGCGCACACCCGACGGCCGTCCGTTCTACACGCGTAACCGGGTCCCCGGGATCACCGACCTGCTTCTCCTCACGAACACCGACTCGGGGGATGCGTGGAGCATCGCGTTCAAAGTGGAGCGTCCGTACAAGGATCGGTTCTTCTGGAACTCGTCCTACCTCTACGGCCGGTCGCGATCGATTCTCGACGGCACGTCGTCGCAGGCGGCGTCGAACTGGGGCAATGTCTATGTCCCCGGCGATCCCAACGAACCACCGCTGACACGCTCCAACTTCGATCCAGGTCACCGCATCACCGTGTCTGGTGGCTACGACATCCCGATGCCGGTCGGTCTCACCGC
>JACDCA010000584.1 GCA_013694635.1 Acidobacteriota bacterium
CGGCGAGGCGTGAATCGTCCGCCAGCCTGACGCCGCGCTCCGCCGGCGAAGGCACGCAATTCACGATCGCGTCGAGGAGCGGCTGAATCCCGACATTCACGGTCGCGGACGTGCAGAGCAGCGGAAATACGCGACCGGCGGCGATGCCGCGTTTCAACCCCGAGATCAGCTCCGCCTGGGTCAGCGTTCCCGCGTCGAAGAACTTCTCCATCAGTGCATCGTCTGCCTCGGCGACCATCTCGACGAGCGCGTCGCGCGCGGACTGGACATCGGACGCCATGTCCTCCGGCACCGGCGCCTCCACCGGCTTGCCCGCCTCGCCCGAGAACGTCCACGCCTTCATCGCGACGAGGTCGACGACCCCCTGAAACTTCTTTTCTTCGCCGATCGGTAGCTGTACTGGTATCACGGTCCGGCCGAACACCGCGCGCAGCGAATCGAGCGACCGCGACAGGCTCGCACGGTCGCGATCGAGCCGGTTCAACACGATGAGGCGCGGTACGTCCGCCTCTTCGGCGGCCAGCCAGATTTTTTCCGTCGTCACCTCCGCCCCTGACACGGCGTCCACCACGACCAGCGCGGCATCCGCCACCCTCAGGGCCGCGCGTGCGTCGCTCAGAAAGTTCGCCATGCCCGGCGTGTCGATGAGATTGATCTTGTGCTTGTTCCACTCTGCGTGGGCGAGGCCGCAGGAGAGGGTGTGCTTGCGGGCGATCTCTTCGTCGTCGTAATCGGTCACGGTGGTCCCGTCGTCCACTCGACCGAAGCGGTTCACAGCGCCGGCATCGAACAGCAGGGCGGAAACCAGCTGTGTCTTGCCGGCGCCGCTATGGCCGACAAGGGCCACGTTTCTAATGCTCTGCGCGTCATAGACCTTCATAGCAGAGTCCTCCGGAGAAGCTTCCAGCTACCAGCTTCCAGCCAGAGATGACCTATGCCGTGACTTGGCCAATCAGGCTGGACAGCATGCGCCTGACCTCCTGGATCTGTCGAGTCCGCTCACCATGGAGCGGAACTGGCAGGAACCCGAGATCCCGCGCAAGAAGGAAATCATACTCAAGTTCGTTCGTCGACCCCAACGAGTGAAATAGGAAACGCCGAAAATCCGCATCGGTGCTCCTGCCCGCCCCTTCAGCGATATTTGAGGGTATCGAGATCGCTGCTCGGCGTATCTGGTCCCGGATAGGCCAGGCCTCGGGGTGCCTGAGGTGTTTAGCTGAATCGGCGTACACGTCCAGCGCCAGTTTGTGCGCTTTCTGCCACACCACAAGTCTTCTGTAGTCCTGCATTGACGGCCTCCTGAATGGAGGACCGCAAGCGCAAAAGGCGTGCTGAGCTGGAAGCTGGAAACTGGAAGCTGAGACTACTCGTATCGCAACGCTTCGATCGGGTCCAACCGGGAGGCTTTAATCGCGGGGAAGAGGCCGAAGAAAATACCGACGCCTGCGGAGAAGCCGATGCCGATGGCGAACGACCACCACGGCAGCGAGACAGGGAAGCCGGAGATCCAGTGAATCGACAGGCCGATCGCGCTCCCGAGCAGGATGCCGAGGACGCCGCCGAAGGACGTCAGGAACGCCGCCTCGATCAGGAACTGCCAGAGAATCTCGCGCCGGCGCGCGCCGAGCGCCTTGCGCACGCCGATCTCGCGCGTCCGCTCGGTGACCGAGATCATCATGATCGCCATCACCCCGATGCCGCCGACCATGAGCGCGATCGACGAAATGACGACGAGCGCGAGAAATGTCGCCTGGCTGATCTGATCCCAGACCTTCATCATCGCGTCCTGCGTGAGCAGGTCGAAGTCGTTCGGCTGATCGAGCTTCAGGTTGTGGCGGATGCGCATGGTCTGCTCGACCTCGCGCATCGCAACCGCGCGGTTGACGTCTTCACGTGGCACGACGGCGATCATCGCCGTGCGGAAACCGGCGCTGAAGTTCGTGTTGCCCGCGCGCGTCCTCGGAACCTTTCCGTAGACCTTCTCGTGCGCCGTATACGGAATGACGGCGAAATCGTCGGCCCCCATGTCAAAGCCGCCGGGGCTCGGGCGTTTGCCGACGACGCCGACGACGGTGAACTCGTGCCGCCCGATCCGGACCTTCTTGCCGATCGGATCGACGTTCGGGAACAGCGACTGAAACGGCGTCTGCCCGAGCACGACGACTTGGCGCCGATGTTCGATGTCGTTGCTGGTGAAAAACCGCCCGACTACCAGATCGACGAAGCTGACTCCGGCGAAGTTCTCCGTCGTCCCCATGATGGCGAGCGGCTTGGTGCGCTGCCCCGCGTAATGCATCCGGCTCTGGCTGCTGCCGGTTGCACCCAGCCAGACGTCGACGATGTCGACGGAGGGGGAGTCGCGGGCAATGGCGCGTGCGTCGTCAATGGTCAGGTTGGGACGCTTGAGGACCTCGAGAAATGACGCGCCCGACGACACGCTGAGGGCGCCGAACTTCTGAACGTAGATCGTGTTCGGTCCGAGCGTACGAATCGAATCGCGCAGCGACTCGTCGAAACCGCGGATCAGCGACGTCATGCCGACAATCGATGTGATGCCGATGACCACGCCGAGCACTGTCAGCGCCGACCGCATCTTGTTCGTCCGGAGCGTGTCGATCGACATGCCGACGATCTCGCCGAGGAGGCCCGCGCGGAGGGCAGCCACGGCTACTCGCGCCTCAGGGCTTCGATGGGGTCGAGGCGCGCGGCGCGCATCGCCGGGTAGAGCCCGAAAAAGAGACCGACCGTCGCCGTGATGCCGAGGCCGAGCGTCACCGCCCACCACTGCACGGCTGCCGGCAGCGGCGAGAGCCTGCTGATGAGGACGGCAAGCCCGAAACCGAGGATGATCCCGACGATCCCGCCGAACACCGACAGCGTCACCGATTCGGTCAGGATCTGCCAGATGATGTCGCGGCGGCGCGCGCCGAGCGCCTTGCGCAATCCGATTTCGCGCGTACGTTCGGTGACCACCATCAGCATGATGTTCATGATGACAATGCCGCCGACCACCAGCGAGAGGGCGACCACGCCGACGAGGACGGCGAAGATGCCGGTGGTGGCCGTGTGATACAGGTTCAGCAGCGTGTCGGACGTGTACATTCCGAAGTTATCCGGATCCCTCGGCCCGAGGCGGCGCTGCACGCGCATCGCGACGGTCGCGTCGTCCATCGCCGCCTTGACCACCTCGGGCGTGCGCGGCTTCACCAGGAACTGCATGTTCGGCCGTGAACCGAAGATCTTCTGGAACGCTCCGAGGGGGATGACGGCGAACTCGTCCTGGGACTGCCCGAAGACGCTTCCTTTCTTCTTGCTGACCCCGACGACGCGGAAGTGGCGTCCGGCGACCTTGATCGATTTGTCGAGCGGGTCCTCGGGGCCGAACAGCCGGTCGGCGGTTTGATATCCGAGCAGGACGACCGGGCGGTTACGGTCGATCTCGGTCTGGCTGATCAGCCGCCCCTGTTCCGCGTCGAAGGTGGAGAAGAACAGGTAATCGCGCGAGACGCCCTGGACCTGCAACCGATCCAGCGACTGATTGCGGTAGGTGACGCGCGTGGACGCCTGGGTTTGCGCCGCGACGGCGGCGATCCTGTCGCTGAAGCGCCGCACCGCCTGCGCTTCGTCGAATGTCAGCCGCGGATTGTTGCGGACGCGTTCCTCGTCCTCGGAGGTCCGGACGACCGGCATTCGCTGGATCGTGAAGTTGTCTGCGCCGACGTCGGTGACGATCGCCTCGGTGACGTAGACGTTCATCCCCTGTATGAGCGAGACGACCGCGATGATCGAGGTGACCGCGACGATGTTGCCGAGCACCGTCAGGAAGGAGCGGAGCTTGTTCGTCCAGATCGCGCTCAGCGCGATCCCCGCCGCCTCGAGGAACTGGTTCACTTCGTCGTCGTGCGCCTCGTCGAGGCGGCCTCCACTTTGACCGGAGAGCCGTCCGAGATCTCGCGGACGGACGTGAACGGACCGGTGATGACCTGGTCCTTTTCCTTGAGGCCGCTCAGCCCTTCGAAATACTTCTCGCCGGCGATACCCGTCTTGACCGGAGTGAACTCGGCGCGGTTGTCGCGGACGACGAACACGCCTTCGAGCTCTTTACGTGTCTGTCCGGGCTTGAGGTCCGTCTGCGGCCCGGTGCCGCGTCGCGGCCGCGCCGCGCCGGGGGTGACAGGCTCGCGAACCACGGTGCCCGCCGCGTCGACGACCATCTCCCGGACCGTCATGGCCTGGATCGGGACCGCCAGAACATTGTCGCGCACGGCCGTCGTGATCTCCGCCGTACACGTGAAGCCAGGGCGGACGTCCGGAATTTCTCCCTCCAGCGTCAGCACGACCTTGAAGTTGGTTGCCTGCGAGGCAGCCTGCCCGGTGACCTGGATCGGGCTATTGCCGATTTCGGTGACCTTGGCGGTGAACGTCTTGCCCGGCATCGCGTCGACGGTGACCTTCGCCATCTGTCCGAGCTGCACATTCGGGATGTCGGTCTCGTCCACTTCCACTTCCGCCTCGATGATCGACATGTCGGCGATCGTCAGCAGCACGGTCCCAGGATTGTTCATAGTGCCGGTGACCGCCGTTTCGCCTTCTTCGATGTTGCGCCGCGTGACGATGCCGTTGATGGGGGACTCGAGGCGTACCTTGCTCAGGTCGTAGCGCGCGCTGTCGAGGGTCGCCCCTTCCTGCCGCATGCGAAGCTGCTGCGTGCGGACCGACTGCTCCTGCGCACGCAGATCGGCCTCCCTCACCTTGACGTCGTTCTCGGCCCGCTCCAGCTGCTCCCGCGTCGTCAGGCCCCCTTTCCAGAGCTCCTGCTGGCGGCGAAGGCTGTCCTGCGCCGCTTTGAGATTGACGCGCGCGGAGTCGAGCGACAGGCGGAGCTGCTCGGCCTGCGACCGGGCTGCCTGGAGCGACGCTTCGCCGCTCTGGACACGCGTGCGCAGGTTGCGCGGATCGATCTCGAGCAGGAATTGTCCGCGCGTCACACGGTCCCCCTCGTTGACGGCGAGGCCAGTCACCCGGCCCATCGTGTCCGCGCTGATGTTGACGAGCGTCCGCGGCTGGATCTTGCCGGATGCCGAGACGATCGCCTCGAGACGGCGCTTCTCGACCGCTTCGACGTTGACCTCCACGGCGTCGCTCTTCTTGAACTTGACGTTGGCGAAGGCCACCGCGCCGAGCAACACGACGACGCCGGCACCGATCAGGATCTTCTTCTTACCACTCATGAGCGACTCATAAACGCGGCCACCGACACGATAATCAATAAGTAGATACCGAACAGGGTGATGGCAATCGGCTGCGTCCGGCGCCGATACAGAACGGCGAGCCCGATCGCGAGTACCACGAGCCACCAGATGATGAAGAAGTCGACCATGCCGAGGAGCCTGCCGATGAACGAGTCGTCGTCGAACATCGGGAGCAGGGCGCCGAACGTCGTGGGATTCGACGTCGAGCCGCGCAGGAAATTGAAGGGTCCGACAAACAGCTGCCCGAGCGCGGAGATCACTCCGGCGTGGGTCACCACTGCGTACACCTGTTTGTAAGAAGCTTCACCGCCCATCGCCGCGTTGAAGACCGCGAACAGGATGCCGGCGAGGATGGCCAGGACGATCGGACTGATAACCGCGACGGAAATCGCCGTCGTGTACGGCGCGATCCGCATGCCCTTCCGCATGCCTTCGTACTGTTCATCGCCGACCGTCATGCCAAAGGCTTCGAGCTGGGACACCTGCTGGTCCAGCGCCGCTTGTTTACCGGCTTCGGTCGTCATGGGCAGGGCGGCGCCGACCGCCACGATGGTGGTCGTCAGGAGCAGCATTCCCAGGATCCGCGGGTGCGCGACGACGTTCTGAAAGGTGGCTTTCGGAGCGGTGATGATGCCGATGAAGCGCGCAAAGATGTTCATCGGGGCAGGGGGAGTCCCCGCTGCGACAGTGCTGTTGGGCATATTCAAATTGTCAGGAGTGTCAACCATCGGGCACTCGGCCACCCGTGGGACGAATGATTGTACCGCACATAGGAAATACGGTCGCAAGCGCGCGGATGTTTCCGCGCTAAGCTGACCCCATGAACAGGTTGAG
>JACDCA010000593.1 GCA_013694635.1 Acidobacteriota bacterium
TAACGAACCCGACTGCGCCGCCATCCTCTCCGCTGGGCGAGTCGCTCACGTCGAGCGCCTTGTCCCGGAATTGCTCGGCGCGAACCTCGCCGGCGGTCAAAGCGTTCAGTTCATCGAACGCGGCCTGGGCCTCGACCCGTGCGTTCTCCCATGCGACGTCCTCAGCGGGAAGCAATGGGGCCACCTCGAGGTCGTCACCCGGCGCGTACGCGATCTCGCTGTAGTTGACCTCGCCCTGGGCGTCCTCGGGATCGCCGGAGAACAACCCATCGATGTAGATGTTGGCCACGCGCACCTGCTCGGGCGACTGGACCAGGGCCTCGTCGGTGATCTTGTCCCGGAGGTGATCCACGGCCAGCTCGTAGCGCATCAGGTCACGCAGCGACGCATCTGAGACGAGCTTGCGGAGATCCTCGCGCAGGCCCGGTTGCTCCCCGGCCGGCGTGATCTCGGTGACCTTGCCGATCCGGTAGGCCCCGTCCTGGCCGCGAACGATGGCGGTCGTGCCACCGAGCTCCACCTCGAAGACCCGTTCGCCCCAGTTGGTGTCGGGGGCGCCGATCTCAGTGATGAAACCGATGTCGCCGCCATGAGCCGCGCTGGCATCCGTGCTGAACTCGCGTGCCACGTCTTCGAACGGACGACCCGACTCGAGCGCGGCCATCGCCGCCACTGCCTTTTCGAGCGCCGCGTGGCGCTGGGCAACGGAGGGTGCGGCGTCGGCAGCCGTGGCAGGCGTGACGATGATCGCGAACACGTGCCGGCGCTCGACACCGGCATATTCGTCGGCAATGCGCGCGTCGATCTCGGCCTCGTCGACGGTGAGGCCATCGGCCGCCGCCAGCTGGGACTGGTACATGATGTCGACGAGCCCGTCGAGCCCGGTCGTCAGGAGCGCATCGGCGCGCTGGTCAAGCAGGCCCTGGCGCTGGGTGAGCGTCGCCTGGTCGATCTCGTTATTGATCTTCGCCTGGGTCAGGCGGGAGGCTTCGCGGTTGATGCGCCATTGCTCGAGCTCGATCCGATCCTTCAGCTGCTGAGGGCCGATCTCGACCGATCCAACGCGCGCCAGCGGCCGGATGTTCTCGTTGTAGAAGGCAAGACCCACCACGCCCAGGAGGATGAGCACGATCGCCGCGATCGCCAGCGCGAAGAGGGCCGTGACGACGGCCTGCTGGCGCTCCTCGCTGTCAAGCGAGCGGCGCAGTCGCGTACGCAGTGAGGTTGGCTTTGTGGTTCGGGCGCGCAGTGTCATGTGAAGGTCGTGAGTGCCTCTATGGGTTTCAAGGGTACGGGTGGAAGCGCGTGGATCGAGCGGGTCGGCTCGCCAGCGGTCAGCGGCGTGCTCGTCGCAACAGTCCGAGGACGAAAGCGAAGCCAGCACCGAACGCGGCTGCGGCGCGCCAGTCCATGACCGGGCGAACGTCGCCCTTGGTGGAGCCTGCGATCAGCAGGAACACACTCGTCTCCGGGTCCAGCGTTGCGTTGTCGGCGATGACGGCGAACGCGGTGCCGCCCTCCTGGAGGGTCAGGTGATCGGCCCGAGCGAATCCCACGCCGCCCTGGCTGACATTCATCTCGTCGGCCCGAATTCGTGCCGCGCCGCCCTGGTTGATCGTCACCGTGGTCGCATCGATGTCGCGCGCGCCGCCCTGCGTGATGGAAACGGTGTTCGCGTCGATGTCGCGCGCGCCGCCGTTGTGGATGTCGACGTTGTCGCCGTTGCGTACGTCGGCGGCACTGCCCGGATCGGCAAGATCCGCCGTCTCCGCCGAGTCTGCCATGTCTAGAGCCTCCGCAGGTGTGTCTGGCGGGTCGGACGTGAGGGCTGAAAGCGGCTCATCCCACTGGGACGATGAAACGGCGGCGCCTTCAGCCTGCGCCTCATCGATTTGCACGGGCGCGTCCGAATCGTCGCCATTCAGCGGCCGGTCCGCCTGTCTCCAATCCTCGGTGTGTTCGCCATTCTGACGTTCGTGAGCCAAGTCATCTCCGCGTTCGAGCGACCGGTTGACTCGTGTCGACCGGTAAATGGGGGCGGTCCAGCGTAACGCGACGGGGGATATCTCGCTTAACGGCGTCCGGCGACTGCGGCGGCCGCATATACCTCGCGGGTCTCGCGCGCGACGTCCGACCACGTCCTCGTCGACGACTCGGCGCGCCGGCGGGCCTGGCGCCGCAGCTGGTCGGCGAGCGATCCCGTGTCCCAGACCGCCTCGATGGCCGCGGCAAGCCTGCTCGCGTCACGCGGCTCCACGACGATGCCGGCACTGCCGACCGACTCGGGCAGGGCGCCGGCACGCGATGTGACGACGGGGATGCCGAGGCTAAGCGCCTCGAGCACGGGGAGTGCCGTCGCTTCGGATAGGGCCGGATAGACGAATGCCTCCGCCCCCGCGATGACGTGCGCTCGCTCGGCACGATCCGCCAGCATCACCACCTTTGCCACGTCGCGCACCTCATTGCGCTCGATCGCCGCACGAATCAGCTCAACTTCTTCCGTCGCACCACGCTGAACGGCGAATGCGATCACCGGCAGAGGCGCGTGCTGGCCGTTTCGGCTTCCCCGTCGGGCTCGTTCCGGCCGGTCGTCGCCCGATGCCTGACGCTCGCGAATGAGCCGCAGCGCATCGAACAGCGTGCGCATGTCCTTGCGTGCGTCATATCTGCCGGAGAAGACCAGGTAGCGTGGGAGCCCATAGCGTTCCCGTGCTTCGGCCACTAGCTCAAGTTGGCGGCCAGCGGCGCGGAAGCTCTCGTCGACGGCGAGTGGCACGACGGCCAGGCGCTCGGCGGGCAGGTGCAGGCGCCGTCGTGCCGTTTCTGCCGTCGCACGCGAGCAGACGATCACGCGCGTCGCGTCGCGCAGGACGCGGGCACGCAGGCGATGGCCAAAACGGGCTGCCGGGCTCTTGGCGTAGATGCCGGGGAGCTCCCACGGAGCGAGGTCAAGCAGCGTGGCCACGATCGGCAGGCGCGACGCGACGGGAACGGCCCCGCCGGCCGTGTGGAAGACCGAGCCGCCATGGGACTGGCCGTTGGCGGCATCTCCCGCGCGAACATCCGCGCCAACCTCCGCGCCTCGGAGAAGGAATGAGTCGAGCGTCAGGCCCGCCGAGCGGAGGACCCTTGTCGTTGGTGGCAAGCGCCGTCTCCCGGCCACCGGCAGCCCGGCCTGTAGGAGCTGATCTGCGGGGTCGTCGCGCAACGCACGCGAAATCACGACAAAGGACTCGCCCTCGATTGGTTCGCGCGCGTACGCGTTGAGCAG
>JACDCA010000599.1 GCA_013694635.1 Acidobacteriota bacterium
CGCCATGGAACAGAAGGTCGGCGAGCTGGAGAAGCAGATCGACCGCGCCGCCGCCGAACTGCGGCGCGCCGGTCGTGTCGCCGCGACCGCCACGTCCGTCCTGCGTCCGCTGGCCGTCGTTCCGGCCACCTTGGCCCTGCTGTCCACCCTGCCCTTCGCGCCCGCCCCGGCCCTCGCGTCCTCCGCCTTGCCCTTCGCGTCCGCCCTGGCCCTGCGCACCCCTCGCACCCTGTTGTTGCCCGCGCGCACCTTCCGCACCCTGCGCACCCTGTTGCTGCCCCTGCGCACCTTGTTGCTGTCCCTGGGCACCCCGTTGCTGCCCGCGCGCATCCTGTTGCTGTCCTGCGGCACCCTCAGCACCTTGAGCCCCCTGCTCGCGCCCCTGCTGTCTTTCTCGCGCGCGTTCGCCGAGCGATTCGACGCTGCGTGCAAGCTGCCGCGCGCGATTGAGGCTGTCGGCCTTCGCATCTGGACGCGACTGTCCAAGCGCCGCCTGTGCCTCGTCCAGCCGGCTGCGGACGCTCTCGAGGTTCGATCCGATCTCGCGCTCGAAATTCTCGGTGTCGCTGGTGGCCATTCCAGAGCGCACCATCGATCCTGAGTATCTGATCTTGTCGCGGACGCGGTTGTCGCGGATCGCAGTGGCTGCCTCGGTCATCTTGCGGGACGCATCGCGCTCGTCGCGGCGCATGTCGGCGGCGGCGCGGTCGATCTGCTTCTCCAGCTCGCCGACCTTCTGTTCCATGGCGCCCTTGCGATCCAGCAGCTGCTGCACCTGCTCGCGATTCCGCTCCGCCGCGGAGCCCAGTCCGCGCACCTGGCTGGCGAGCTCCTTCTGCTCGTTGACCAGTTCCCCTGCGCGGCGGACGGCATCAGCAATGTCACGCTCCGCGCGGCCTGTCTGCGATCGTGTCAGCTGCTGTTCCGCCTGGCGCAGCCGCTCGAGCGCTTCGGCCGACTGTGCGCCCGACGCCTGCTGCCCGTTCGCCGCGGCGCGCCGCATCGCGTCGGCTGCCTGGCGCAGTTGCTGCGCCGACTGGGCGAGGTCCGCACGATTCTCCTCGCGCGACAGCTGCTCCAGTCTTCGCGCGGCTTCTTCGGCCTGGTCTGCGAGGTCGCGCTGTGAATCACCGGATCCACCCCCCGACCCCGTCTGTCCGGCGGCGGCACGCCGCCTCTGACGCTCGGCTTCCTGCTCCTGTCGCTTTGCCAGCTCCTTGAGCTTCTCGGCGATTTCGTCGAGCTTCTGGTCCGCCTGCTGTTGCGCCGCCTGCTGGCGTACCTCGTACTGGTTCGCCATCTTGTCAACTTCGAGCTCGAACAGGTCGGAGAGATCGCGGTCCTGCTGTTGCCCGCCGCCGCCGCCCCCCTGCTGTTGCTGCTGGGTCTGCACCTGGACTTCGTACTCCTCTTCCGCCTGCTGCAGGAGCTGCAGCGCCTTCTGCTCGGGCGGAAGCGCGGCGTCGGGCGCGGCGCCCTGCAACTTCGACTCGGCGTTCTTCATTTCCGGAATCGACTGCGTGAGCAGCGCCATGATCGTCTTGAAGGACTCGTCGCCCCCCAGCCGCTGATTCATCTGCGACAGCAGCGCCTCCACCTGCTCGCGCAACTTCGTCTGCGACAGCGCGATGACGGTGGCGTTCTGCCGCAGCTTGTCGGCGCTCATCGTCTTGCGATCGCGCTGGACGTTGAAGGTGGCGGCAATGATCCGCCGCTGCTGCTCCGACAATCCGCCCTGGTTCTGCTGCTGCTGCCCGCCGCCCCCTCCTCCGCTCGCCTGTGACTGCGCGCGGCGGAAGTCCTTGCTCAGCGGACGGATCTTGACGAAGTAGATGTCGCTCGTCGCCGGCTTCGCCCCCTGCACGCCGTCGTTGTCGGTCGCCCGCGCGTAGTACGACACGGAGTCCCCCGCCTTCAGCGTCAGCTCCTCGAGATAGAAGGTGTGCCCGGCCGATACTTCCGACGTCCGCTTCTGGCCATCGAACAGCCGGACGGCTTTCTCGGCGCCACCGTTCACGGAGTACACCAGCTCGAGATTCCTCACCCCGAAGTCGTCGTCGGCCCGCGCTTCGACGAAGACTTCCTCGATCGGAGACGCGGTCGTATCCCGTCCCGGCTTCGCGATCGAAACCGTCGGCGGCTGGTCGGCCAGCACGTCGATCGTGTACTGCGGAGACGCGGTGACGCGCTCGCCCGTCGGCGCGTTCATCTCGAGGTGATACAAACCGTCGCGATCGACTTTAAAGCTGCCATTGAGCGCGCCGTCCGGCGCGGCCGTCAA
>JACDCA010000609.1 GCA_013694635.1 Acidobacteriota bacterium
TGGGAGGGCCCGTGGTACGAGCAACCGTTCGCCTTGGCTGTATTCTCGCAATTCTCGCTGGGCCGGGCTTTGCCCAACCCGCCGGTCCCCCCGACCCCGTCGGTGCTCGCGTCCGCAGTGCGACACCGCAGATGCAGAAACTGATCGAGACCGGCATTCGCAGGTCGGGCACGTTTGCGGCGCTCGTCTCGACCCTGAACAAGACGGACGTCATCGTCTACGTGCAGGAGACGCACGACTTGCCGCCCGGGGTCGACGGACAGCTCGCCGTGATGACAGGACGAAGCCCGCAGCGGTACCTTCGCGCGCAGGTGCTGTCAGGTCTCGGGACCGCTGAAATGATCGCCGTCGTCGCGCACGAACTGCAGCACGCCATCGAAGTGGCGGAACACAACGAGGTCCGCGACTCGTCTTCGCTCGCCGCGCTCTATCAACGCATCGGCATCCAGTCGCGCCGGGGACAATACGACACTCTCCAGGCTCAGGCCACGGGATGGTGGGTCAGGGTGGAGCTCGAGTAAGAGTGGTGATGGCCACGCGGGGCGGTCCTGCATCAGACGTGAGCGGCCGCGCGAGACGCCGGGTGCGAAAAAGACCGGAAGCGGCTTATCCGATCTTCCGCAGCATCCTGGGCGTCGCGAACCACCGCAGCACACCGAGACCCTTCGGGGGAAAGATGTCGAAGTCGATGCGGCAGATCGCCCCTTTCTTGAACTCGATCGGCGTGCGCGCGCCGATCAACCTGGCCGCCAGCTCTCCGATATTCGGCTCGTGGCCCACCAGCGCGACCTGCCCTTTGCGCATGTGTTTCGCGAGTTCCTGAAAGACCGCCGCCGGTGTGCCCGCCGGTGCCAGCGAATCCGACACGGTCACCGACGGCCGCGAGGTCACTGCCTGCGCCAGGATTTCGGCCGTCTGTTTCGCGCGCGTGAGTGGGCTGCTGATCACCAGCTCGATGCCGACCTCGAGCGTCGCTAACGCCTTGGCCTCTTTGCGAAACCGCGAAATCCCGGCGTTGGTAAGGGGACGCTTCGAATCGTCGGGATAGTCGGAGCCGCGATCCGCCGCGATCGCATGTCGAACGAGGTACAGCTCCAGCACCGCCATGCTAACGGGATCCCGACTTCCCCACCGCGCTTCGTCGAGACGAGCCTGCCTTGCCGGTGACCTTTCGGGGACGGCGCAGTCCCATCTTCAACGGACGCGTCGGGCGCGCGAGCCGGGGCACAATTTGCAGCGGTACCGCCGCGGCGAGCTCACGCAGCGCCTCGGACTGCGCGATGTACCGTCCATGGAGGCGGCGGCACTCCTCCTCAATGGACCCGGCGATCACCGCCAGCCCCTGGTGCGGCACGGCGCGCCCGGTTGGGGCCGCTTGTACCGCGGCCACATGGGTCTGCAACACTTGGAGATCGTTCAATCGGCCGAGCAGCTCCTGCGTCCGCTTCAGCGAGCGGACGATCGGCGCGGCGGCCTTGACACCGCTGTCGGCAGCGAGCTCGAGACCGTAACGAAGCTTCTTGCACGCCAGGCGCACTTGATGAAGGCGCTCGGCCGCATAGAGCTGGCCGGCAGTGTCGATCGCGGTCACGAGCCGCTTCGCGCGGTTCACGAGCCGCGTGCCGAGCGCCTGCCGCCAGGCCTGGCTCTCGTCCAGGTCGAGTGCGTCGGTGACCGACTTCAATCGCCGTTCGAGTTTCTCGGCGTTGACGTCCGCCAGTTGCGAGAGCATCGACTCACGCCGGCGATCGCGCTCTTCGACCACGTGAAGCCGGACGTCCTGCAGCGCCGGCCGGGACAGCTGGTCGGATGCCGACAGCTCGTCGAGCAGCTGCAGGCTGACGTCCAGCTCGCGCACGGTGCCCAGGGCGCGGGTCAAGCGGCGTATCTTTCGACTCGCCTTGCCGGCGTGCTTGAGGTCCCCCGCCAGCACCGGCACGGCTTCCCGCAGGCGCCGCGATGCTACCCGGGCCTGATGAACCCCGGTGTCGTCCCCCGCAATGGCCGCGGGCAGGTACCTGTGAAGGGCCCGCGCGCGTCTTGTAAGTAACAGAGACGTTACCTTGGGTGTCCGAGTGCTCATGCTACGATTCCGATGGCCATCCAGCTCAGGTGCGAGTATATCTCGTGAGACGATCAGCACGACCCGCACCGCTGAGTTCAACCCCCAGGTGACATGCGCTTAGCCGCGATAGATATCGGGACCAATTCCATCCACATGATCGTGGTCCAGGTGCGCCCGGACCTGTCGTTCGAGGTCATCGACCGGGAAAAAGACATGGTCCGCCTGGGCGCCGGAGGGCTGGACGGCAAGCGCCTGACCCAGACCGCGACGGCGGCGGCCCTCACGACCCTGTCGAAGTTCAAGCGGCTCGCCGAGTCCCATAAGGTCGACGAAATCATCGCCGCGGCGACAAGCGCCACCCGTGAGGCGGAAAACGGCGGCGATTTCATCGCGGACGTCGATCGGCTGACTGGCATCAAGATCCGTGTGATCCCCGGCACCGAGGAGGCCCGCCTGGTGCACCTCGCCGCCGCGTACGGTGTCGGCATCGGGAGCTCCACCGCCTGCGCGGTGGACATCGGCGGCGGCAGCGTCGAAGTCACGCTGGGCACCGCCGCCCAGATGGCTGTCGGCCGGAGCTTCAAGACCGGCGTCATCCGCCTGACAGAGCGCTTCGTCAAGACCGACCCCCTTGGGCGTCGCGACGAGCGCCGCCTGGTGAAACATGTCAATCGCGAGATGGGAGAGTACCTGGCGGACCTGGCGAAACGCGGATACGACCGCGTCGTCGGCACGTCCGGCACGATCCTGAGTCTGGGCGCGCTGGCGCTCAGCGAGGACGGAACGCCTGTCACCGAGCTCCGAAATCGTCGCGTATCCGCCAAGGCGATTCATCGCCTGCGCAAGCGCCTCGTCGAGGCGGACCTGCACGAGCGGCTCAACCTCCCCGGTCTCGACCCTCGCCGCGCCGACCTCAGTGTTGCCGGCGTCGTGCTGCTCGACACCATCCTGCGGAAGCTGGAGGCCGATGAGCTCACGCTGTGCGACCTCGCCCTTCGCGAAGGCCTGGTGCTCGATTACATTCATCGTAACCGAGCCAGGATCCGGAAGGCGGACCGTTATCCCGACGTGCGGCGCCGCAGCGTCGTCGAACTGGCGGAGCGATGTGGGTATTGGCCCGAACACGCGCAACAGGTCGCGCGTCTTGCATTGAGCATCTTCGATCAGACGCGCTCTGCGCACGGGCTTGGGGAGCGGGAGCGCGAATGGCTCGATTACAGCGGGCTCCTTCACGACATCGGCGTCCACATCAGCTACGAACGGCACCATCGGCATTCGTACTACCTGATCAAGAACGGCGACCTGCGCGGATTCGAGCCGCACGAGACCGAGGTCATCGCGCTGGTCGCTCGCTATCACCGGCAGGCAATGCCGAAGAAATCGCACGAAGGCTACAGCGAGCTGACGCCGAAGCTGCGAAAGACGGTCAAGCGCCTGTCGGCGATGGTGCGGCTGGCGGAAGGGCTCGACCGCAGCCACGCGCAGACCGTCTCGGCCGTGGATCTCTACCCGAGGCCGGATGGATATCTGGCCCGACTCCGCACCACCGGAGATGCGGAGCTGGAGATGTGGGCCGCGCACCGCCACGTGGATGCGCTGGAACAGATCCTGGGGAAACCGATACGATTTGAGTTGAGCGGACGCCCGAAGCAGGCCGCCAAGCAGGTGAAACGACAGCCGCAT
>JACDCA010000025.1 GCA_013694635.1 Acidobacteriota bacterium
TTACCACGGCCATGACAACCACCAGGTGGATTGCGTCGCTGGGGATCTCGAACACCTGTCGCGGCATCGCTCGCGTCGTCGCCCCGTCGACTGCGAGGGAGCGTCGCACGCGCGCCTGCGGGACGCAGCGTCCGCAGGTGTGTCACCACGTCCGCTGCTCGGCGACTCGATCTTCGACAATGGTGTCTATGTTGGAGGCGAACCGGACGTGGTGACACACCTGCGGACGCTGCTTCCCGCAGGCGCGCGTGCGACGCTCCTCGCAGTCGACGGGGCGACGACGCGAGCGATGCCGCGACAGGTGTTCGAGATCCCCAGCGACGCAATCCACCTGGTGGTTGTCATGGCCGTGGTAATTCACATGGCCATGATAATGATCATGGCCATGTTATACTCCGGCCATCGGTTCGCATCATGGACAACCACGAGTTCCCTGGCAAATCATCCCAGTCTGAGCGCTGGGCGCTGGCCGCCCGGCAGTTCCAGCGCATCTTTGAGGGGGCAGGCTGGAACGTGAAGTCCCTTCCGAGGGGCGCTGCCTTCGACGCCGATCTGCTGGTCAGGCGCCGCAAGGCCGCCTACGCCGTCGAGCTCAAGGCCGGTTCCGAAGGGCGCAGCGACCGACTGATCCCGCTGTTCGCGCAGGCCGCGCTTCAGGTGATGCGCGGCGACCGGAGGAACGCACGGCCCCTCGCGGTCGTGAGCGCCCCCAGGATCCCTGTGCATGCGGCTGAGCAAGTGCTGCAATTCGCCGCGGAGTACGCCCCGGATGTGGCGGTGGGAGTCTTGGATTTTCAGGGGCTTCGCCGGTTCCGGGGCCCGGAACTGGAGGATCTCAATGCCGGCCCCGTCGCGCCGCCATCAGCCGCTCGTTCGGGCTCCGTCCGCAACGTGCGGCACCTCTTCTCGGATCTGAACCAGTGGATGCTCAAGGCGCTGCTCGCCCCGGAACTCCCAGCGCATCTGCTCTCGGCGCCGCGCGGGCGTTACGGCAACGCCTCGCAACTCGCTCGGGCTGCACACGTTTCTGTGATGAGTGCGTTCCGGTTCGTCCAACAGCTCCGGGAGGAGGGGTATCTTCACGAATCCTCTTCGTCCCTGGAGCTGGTCAGGCGCCAGGACCTCTTCGCGCGTTGGCAGGCCGCGGGCGACCGCGCGGTCCGGGAACTCCCCATGAAGTTCCGGCTTCCTGGCGACGCGCGCGCGCAGCTCCGCAAGGTGCTCAGCAGCGGGCGTGCGTGCCTTGGCTTGTTCGCCGCCGCGGATGCCTTGCGGCTCGGATTCGTCGATGGCGTGCCGCCGCACGTGTATGTCGAGCGCCTACAGCCATCAAGTCTCGTCGCGTGGAAAAGCCTCCGACCGTCCGAGGCGGGTGAGCTGCCAGACGTCGTGCTGCGGCAGGCGCCGTCGCCTCAGTCTGTGTTCCGCGGGATGGTCAGGGCGGACGGGGCCGCCGTTGCCGATGTGATCCAGGTGTGGCTGGATGTGGCCTCACATCCGGCACGCGGACGGGAGCAGGCGGATCTGATCCGCCAGCGCGTGCTCGATCCCATCATCGGGAAGGGGTTCGCTGGAAGCGCCGCTCCCGGGCGGCATTCGCGAGGCGCTGGAACGTGCCGGCTTCACACGCGCCTTCCTCGGCAGTGACTCGCCGCCCATCACTCACTATCGCCTGGGTGACGAGGACGCCGGCTTCTACGCCGAGTTCCTGGTTCCCCTCCACGGCGGTGAGTTGAAGCGCGGCAGACTCGATGTGACCGCCACGAAGGCTGGCGTCAACGTCCAGAAACTCCGGCATCTGGATCTGCTGCTGGCTGCCCCATGGTCAGTACGGCTCGGACCTGAGACAGAAGTACCGTTCGACGAGCCGATCGACCTCCTCGTGCCCAACCCCGTCAGCTTCATCGTGCAGAAGCTCCTGATCCACGAGAAGCGCCAGGGCGGCAAGAAGGCGCAGGACGTGCTCTATATCCACGACACGCTGGAGTTGTTCGGCGGCGCGCTGGACGACCTCCGGGCACTGTGGATTAATCAGGTCCGCTCGAGCATAGCGGAGAAGGCGGCGCGGCAGGCCGTGAACACGGCGGGGATCCTGTTCGAGCAGGTGACGGATACGATCCGCGAGGCCGCTCGAATCCCGCAGGACCGGCGTCTCACACCACAGGTCGTGCGGGGCGCGTGCGCGTACGGATTGGCGGAGATTTTCCGGGCGTGACAGGCGACCCAGTTGCCGCATTGGAATTGGCGCGTTTCGCCCTGATGCGCCTGAAGGCTTCGTCGCCGGCGACGAACTCCCCCTTGTCAGCCTGCTCGGCCAATTATTGACAACCATTGCCTTTCCCGTCTACCGGCGTCCGGCGCATCGGGGAGATCACCGTCTGGACGTAGTCGTGGGGGGGACGGGCGGGCTTGGAATACGGGTAGCCGCACAACGAGCAGGCGGCGACGCGAGCGATGCCGCGACAGGTGTTTGAGATCCCCAGCGACGCAACCCACCTGGTGGTGTCGATTGGCGGGAATGACGCGCTCGGTCATCAGGATCTGCTCCAGGCACCCCCGGCGCTCACCGCCGACCCGTT
>JACDCA010000645.1 GCA_013694635.1 Acidobacteriota bacterium
CGCTTCGGTGAAAGACGCGCTCCGCAACACGATCTCACTCGTCGACAAGATGGCGGCGAAGAAGGTCATCCACAAGAACGCCGCCGGGCGCTACAAGTCGCGGCTCGCAGCCCGCGTCACCCGAAAATCAGCCGCAGCGTAGTCCAGCCCTTTGCCCAATCGCAGGGCACTCAGCCGCATAGCTCCACCACCAGGCGCTCCAGCAGCACGCGCGGGTCTCCCCCCGAGCTCTTGAGATCCAGGTCCGTGCGGAACAGCGCTTCGACCGCCGGCCGGATCCGTCTCGGATCACCGGCCGGGAACCGTTCTCTCACAAACCACGCGAGCTGTCCCAGGATCTGGTACGAGACGCCGCCGGCGTCGAGCGCCATCCCCAGCTGTCGCAGCGCCTCCGCGGTGTCGCCGCGGGAGATGGCGTTGGTGACCGCCCAGTCGTCCTGCGTGGTTTCGCCGCTGACGACCTCCTCCACATCCTGCAGCGAGATCTTCGGCTTCCCCGCCGCGTACAGCAGCAGCCGCTCGACGTCCCCCCGCAATCGCGCGATGTCGACCCCGGCGCGGTAGGCGATCAGCTTCGCAGCCGGAGCATCGATCTGCTGACCTGAGTCGAGCACCGCCTTGCGCACGAGCTGTTCCGCCTCGCGCGCGGCCTCCCGAAGATCGACGCGGCCGTCCCTGCTCGCTCTCAACCCCCAGAATTCGACGATGGTCGCGTGCTTCTGAAGCGCCTTGTAGACCTTTCGCTGCCGATCGACGTCCGCCGCTACGAGCACCAGCGTCGTAAGGGGTTCCGGGCGCTTCACGTATTCCTCGAGGACGTCGAGGTCGCCGGGCGGTTCTTCTTCATCACCGGCAGCTGCCGCGTCCTCCGAGCCCTTACCTTTCCGCTTCGGCTTGAGGATCCGCTCTGCCCTGAGCACGATGACTACGCGTCGGTCGCCCAGCATCGGCATCGTGCGGGCGGCTTCGACGATGGTGGAAGGGGTAACCCCCTTTTCGTTGGCGTACAGGCGTTCGAGGTTGAAGGCCCTGAGCTCGTCCTCGACGAGATTGGAGATGTCTGACGTCAGACGCGACATCTCGGCTTCATCGTCACCGACGATCAGGTAGATGGGTTCGGGAGTGCGCGCAGCGATCTGGTGGCGGACCGTCGCTGGCGCGTCGTGTCGGGGCATACCGTGAGATCGCATCAGCTTATCGCGGCTCGCGCCCGACCGCTCCAGGTGCGCTGAAAAGAAGCCCGCGAGGGACCACCGATTTGACCACGAGCGTCGTAAGACGCTATCTTACCTGAATGAAGACGACAATCTCATCGAAGGGGCAGATCGTCCTGCCGGCTGAACTGCGCCAGTT
The DNA here is from genome assembly GCA_013694635.1 of Acidobacteriota bacterium. Taxonomy (GTDB): domain Bacteria; phylum Acidobacteriota; class Vicinamibacteria; order Vicinamibacterales; family 2-12-FULL-66-21; genus JACDCA01. The sequence goes on from JACDCA010000645.1 coordinate 1,354, forward strand.
GGACAGGATCGAAGCCGGCCAGCAGTTCGAGATCCAACGGCTGGCCCCGGGCGAGTACCGCATCATTCGGCGCGCGCCGTCAAACGACGGCCTGGTGGACTGGCTGCTCGCGTGCCCGGCGAAGGGCTACTTCGTCCCGATCGAGTCGGAGTCAACCGACACCCTGTGAAGTTTCTCGTGGACGCCAACGTGCTCAGCGAGCCGACGAAACCGGCTCCGCAGCTTGCGGTCGTGCAGTGGCTGCGCGAACACGAGGCCGACCTCGCCGTGGATCCCTTTGTGATCGGGGAGATACGATTCGGCATCCTCCTCCTGCCACGCGGCGCCCGCCGCGCGCGCCTCGAACGGTGGTTCGAAGCCGGGGTCGCGCGCCTTCGATGCCTGTCGTGGGACGCGCACACCGGGCTGCGGTGGGCCCAGCTTCTTGCGAAGCTCCGCGCGTCAGGGAAGGCAATGCCCATCAAAGACAGCCTGGTTGCCGCCACCGCCCTCGCCTATGGCCTGAGCGTCGTGACGCGGAATCGCAACGACTTCATGCACGCCGGCGTTCCCATCGTGGACCCGTTTCGTTCCTGACGCGGCCGGGATCAGAACGCCTCGAGAATCGCCGAGACAATTGAGCGCGCGAGCTCGGTGGCGAGGCGTTCGAGTGCGTTGAGGTCCTGGCCGAGGAACGCCGCCGCATCAGTGGCCTGCACACTGGTTGACACGTCGTATTCGTCGCGGAATTGCAGCGAAGGGTTCGACCAGAGCACCTTGCCGTCTTTCACCTGTCGGAACTCGATGTTGGTCGTGATGGTCAGCACGTATCGCGTCGCCTGCCGCTGCTCATTGA
>JACDCA010000648.1 GCA_013694635.1 Acidobacteriota bacterium
GTGCCAGACGACGGCCGACTGACGAACTGAAGGGCGAGTAGGGCCGTTCTCTCCAGAGCTCGAAACCGCCATACCGTTCCCGCCGACCCGGCGTATTCGCAATCAGAACTTGAAGGTTACACTGACCGCGAAACGCAGAAACTTCAGCTCACTCACCTCAAGAGCATCGGCCGCGGCAGTGGCATCGTCGTTCCGAATCCCTCGAAAACAGCGGACGTCGCCGCGCAACCTTACCCGATCGTTCAGCAACGCCGTCGCGCTTCCGCCGAGGTTGATGGCAGACGACGAGGTCGAAGCTCGCATCGGCGAATGGCAGAGCCTGTGTGTGTCCGTCCGCCGGCTGGAACGACACGCGGTCGGAGCCGAGGCGCGGCGCCGCTACCTCCAACATCATCGGGTTCTCGTCCGTGGCGACGATTTGCGCCTGCGGTACCGCCCGGTGCAGCGAACGTGTCAGGATGCCGGTGCCGGCGGCGGTCTCGAGAATGCGATCCGGCTGGAGGAGCGTTACGGAAGATCTGGCTGGGTGTTAGGGACGGAATTCGCAACGGGCTCGTGACCGCGGCGTAAGAGCGGAGCGCTCGCAAACCGTTCGAGCAGTGGAGCCTTCACGACGAGACTATCCGGTATCTCCGCTTCCTTCGGGACAAGGCCGCAGCAGGGGAACTCGACGAGGGGCTCCTCGAAGGTGGTTCACGTTCCGCGAGGTGAAGCAGAAGTGGCTTGGGTTCTCCCTCACAAAGGCTTGAGGCGATACCCTGGGAGTTGACGATGTTCAGCCGGAGGAGCTCATGAAGCCCTTGGTCGCAGCTATCGTTGTCGCGCTCGCACTGCTGGCGCCGGCACACCCTGACGCGCAGCAGGCGGGGCGCGTCACAATCCTCTACGATGCCTTCGGCCGACCATCGGCACTGCAGAAGGACTGGGGCTTCGCGGCGCTCGTCGAATACGGCGGCCGTCGCATTCTGTTCGATACGGGAAACGACGCGGCGATCTTTGCTCGAAACGCCAAGCAGCTCGGCGTGGATCTCAGTCGGCTCGATGCGGCGGTAATCTCTCATCGTCATGGGGACCACACGACGGGACTCGAGGTGCTGATCGCCACCAACCCCAAGGTCCCGATCTATGTCCCAAGGGAAGGCGCCTTCTTCAAGGGCGCGGTCCCTCCGGATTTCCTAGCGCCCGACCCGTCGCTTCCGCCGCACATGCGCTACTTCGACGGTAATCCCCCCGAAGGCTTGCGCGGCGGCACGCCGTGGTCACGGGGCAATTTCCAGATCACCACCAAGACCACAGAGATCCTGCCCGGCTTCTTCGTCCTGACCACACGGTCGGACAAGCCGGGCACGCGCGAAATGAACGAGGTCTCGCTCGCCGTTCGCACGCCCCAGGGTCTGGCCGTGATTGTGGGGTGCTCGCATCCCGGTGTCGAGAAGATCCTGGAGACCGCCGCACAGATCGACACACGCCTCTACACGGCTATCGGAGGCTTTCACCTGGTGCAGGCGCCGCACAACGAGATCGAGCGGGTTGCGGGACTGCTGCACGACACACTGAAGCTGCAGCGCGTCGCACCGGGGCACTGCACGAGCGAGGCGGGGTTCTCCGCGTTCATGCGCAGGTTTGGCGATCGATTCGATAAAGCTGGGCTCGGTGCGAGGGTGCCGCTGCCTTGACGGCTGCTTTAAACGCGCAATCCCTCGCTAGGCGTGAGATACACCATGGATCGCAGAATCGCCATTGCTAATCTCTCCAGTTTTGGCATCGGTGTCACACTCCGAAGTCTCTGGGCGCATGGCGTGTCACTGCCCGGGCGCTCCCGGACAAGCACAGGCCGCACAAGATGACGTGAGTCGGAGGCGACGCAAGCTACGCAAGATCGCTACGGAAGAAGCGTGCACCTTTCCAGAGCGGCTGGTCGCACCAACCAGCTCAAACCGAGCGAATACTTCCGGCGAAATTTCGCGATCACTACCGGCGGTGTTGAAGATCCGCTGGCGCTTCGATACTGCATCGACAAACTCGGGGCCGACAACATTATGTGGGCAATCGACTACCCGTACCAGCCCACGAGTCCCGCCGTTGCGTTCATCGAGTCGGCACCGATGTCCGAGATAGACAGAGAAAAAATTGCGTACCAGAACGCCGAGCGCATCTTTCGCCTTACTGCCCGGGCCTGAGCCCGAAGCTACGACGATTGTGCCGTGGGTCTGGCGTGAGTCACTCACTATCACGACGTGCCTTTAATGATGAGTTGGCTGAGTGTCAGGGACGGAATTCGCAACTACCTGATTACAGCTGCCTGAGGGCCGCCTCCCGCAACTTTCTTCCCAATAAGTCGCTTCTGAGCTTGCGGCTTGACGCCGCACCGACGGCTGTCCGAAATCTGTATACATATCTCGGACTGCCCTAAGGCGGCTCAACGCCGCTCCCTCCGCGGCAGCGGCTGTGTGGTCGCGGTTATTCGGATCGTAGCGGAGCTTTCTTCTTCCCGCCGCGGCCGACGCGGGGCCGCTATTGCTTCTTCGGCGCTTCGGCGGGTGTCTTGCCTGGGCCTGGTTGCAGGAAGTTTGTCGGGCAGC
>JACDCA010000661.1 GCA_013694635.1 Acidobacteriota bacterium
CCTCGCGAGGGTCCGGCCTTGGGGGCCGCCGCGGCATTCTTCAGTCGGGCCGCCTCCGCCGCGAGTGCCGCGGACTCAGCGCCAAACGTGCCCGCCATCGCTTCCACCGCGGCGGCCAGGTCGCGCAGCGCGTTCTCGACCGGTACGGCCGGATTCGAAGCCGCGTCACCCGATGCGTTCACGCGGCCCGCGTGCGACCCGTCCAGCCACGCGGCGCGCGACGACTGCGCCGGCGAAAACGTCGTCGTCAGCTCGATCTGGGCGACTTGACGATCCAGGGCGAGACGTTCGGCCGCAAAACCGGTCGGGTCGATGGCTTGTCTCAGGGACTGGACGGACCGAAGAAGCCAGGGGTCGGCGTGCCTGAACCCGGTCAGCGTCCTCAGGTTGGAGTCGTCCGGATCCTCCTGCACGGACAGGCCCGGGCGCAGCGGGCCGAGCGCCGCAATCATCGCCGGTGTCAGGCTGCCCGCACTCTGCGCGAGATCGGCGTCGTGGCAGGTCGCGCAGTGCCGCGCGAACACGATCGGCTGAAACGCCGGCGACCTGCCTTCCCGCTCGTGGCAGGTCTCGCATCCTTTCTGGAACTTCTGCTGGACCTTGTCCAGGTGCAGCGCATGGTTGAACCATTTCAAACCGCCGCTCGATTCCACCCCGGCTCGAACCACGGCGAACTCCGGGTGGTTGTCGAGCGACGTCAGCCGCGGCCCCCCGTCCGGCCTAGAACGATGGCAGGTGCCGCATTCCCGGTCGTCGACGTTCTTCAGATCGACTTCCGCCCCGCGGTGCTCGACGTGGCACGTCGCGCACGCCATGGTCGGAGAGGCCATCGCCAGACGGACGTCCCCGCTTGTCGCGAAGGCGTGAGCGGCATTGCTGAGACGCGCGGAGAGGGCCGGGTCGTGGCACCGCTCGCACCGGGCGTCTTCGACGTTGTCTGACGGCTGGTGACACTGTACGCAATCGGTCGTCGCCAGCGAGTGGGGCGCCGAGTTCGGCCCCGGCGCGAGGACTGTTCGCAGTGCGAGCCCCGAGCCGCCCGGCCGCACGGGCGCTGCGGCAAAAAACAACCCGACCATGGCCAGCACGAGCGCCAGTGTACCGGCCATGGACAGCAGGAGCGTCCTGTTACGGCGCGCCGGCCAGATATATGCCGTGTGCGCCACCGGATGTCCTTCGCGGTCAACACATGGCCCCGTGGCGACGCGCTGCCCCTCGAAATCGACAACGTCACCCTCGCGCGCGCAGTCACGCTCGGAGGGTGCGGGGGTGCCGGGGCGAATCTCGCGCGGCGTCGTCACAGGTACAGCACCGCGAAAATGTGGACCGCCAGCAGTCCGAGCAGCGCTATCGCCGGGGGGACGTGCAGCAGCAGCCAGGCGCGGAGCGCACGCTGCAGGCTCAGCTGAATGTCCAGCTCCGCTTTCTCGGTCAGGATCGCGCGCAGATTCCGCAGGCGCTCGGGGTCGGCGGCGCGATCGAGCGCCGCCAGCGGCGCCGCGTACCGGTCGCGGCCTGCATGGACGTTGGCGACGTACGCCCAGGCCGGCTCCGGGTGCTCGAGTGACGGGCGGATGTCGGACTGGTAGGACGCCCACAGCCGGTCGGATGCGCCGCGCATCACCGCGTCCGCCTCGCCGACCAGCCGCGCGGTGAGCTCCGGCATCCGTACCGCGAGCGCTTCGACGCGCAGCGATCGTGCGACGACGGTCGGGATCCATTTCTGGAGCAGCGAGCCGAACACGCCGGTAATCGTCGTCCAGAGCGACAGCCCCAGCAACCACCAGCCGATGGTTCCGTGCGGCAGGGAGAACCCAACGTGAATGAACACGCAGAGCATCGCGATCACACCGCCATAGATGTGAAGCTGCAGCCACCGCTGTGCCGTTCCGAGCGGCCATGCGAGCAGGCGGCGTCGCAGCGGGTAGAGGCCGTCATTCAGGAAGAGTAAGGCGCCAATCGTTCCGAACGTCAGCCCGCCAGGGCGTCCGGCGCGCCAGGGCGTCCACCACGCCCATGCCGCGTATACGATCGTGAAGAGAATGGCGGTGGCGACAGTGCCCCGGAACCATTGCGGTCGCTTCGGCGCGAGGAACGAGACCATGTCAGGAGAAGAGGTCCCGGACCACTGCCGCGTCCTTCAGATCCACGCGGACGGCAGAACCATGCGGGCACATCTGCACGCACGCGGGGCCCTCGTCCCTCCCCACGCACAGGTCGCACTTGGTCGCCAGCTGGATGTCGCGGCCAAGCGTGGTACTGAAATACGGGACGGGGACGATGTTGTGCCACGGACAGCCGTTCACGCAGCGATGGCAGCCGATGCAGGTGTCCTGGTTGATCAGGACCTGCAACGTGCCGAGGGGACGGCTGATGGCGCCGGTGGGACAGCCGATCATGCACACCGGATCGGTGCACTGGTAGCACGCTGTCGGCACGCTGTAATGGGAGACGCGTATGCCCTCGCGGACGAAGCGCGGCGTCCCGCCATGCGTATCCGCGCACGCCCTCACGCAGTCGTCGCACTTCGTGCACGTATTCAAGTCGATGAGGAGCACGCTTTCGCCGTGGATCAGCCCGGTGTCCATGGCCACGGCGAGCGACGCCACCGCACTGGGGTTTCGGAGCGCGAAGCCGCGCTCCTTCAGCCGGTCCACCACGGCGGCCCACAGCTCGTCCTCGACGTGCGGGCTCGACGCCAGCGCGCGTTTGAAATCGTCGCGCCCGATCCGCACGAGCTCGACATGTTCGAGCGCGGTCAACGTCATCGGCCACGGCTCGTCGAGGAGCAGGCCGATCTCTCCCGCGTAGTCACCCTTCCGCAGATAGGTGACCGAAAGATCCGTGTCGCCTTCGCGGACGGCGAGGCGAACATAACCGCCTCTGACCAGGTAGAAGTCATCACACGGATCTCCCTGCGCGGCGATTTCCTGGTTGGGAGAAAAGCTTACGAGCTCGGCACTGGCCCGGAGCGCGCTCCGGACTTCCGCCGGCAGCCCGGCGAACAGTTCGACTCTCGCCAGGTGCACGTCGAGGGTCCGTTCGACGTAGAGACGATCGATCATCTCGCCGAACGCGTCGACTTCGTTCTTCAAACGGCGGAGAACCGGGGTCGGCAGCACGACGCATCGGAGTGCCGTTACAGCCACGACGTCTGTGGCGTGCGGGTAACGCGACAGCGCGCTGACCTCGCCGAAAATGTCGCCGGCCTGCAGGCGCGCCTGATATCCGGGACGTGCATCGACCGGGAAATCCGACAGGATGATGGTTCCGTCGGGCGTTGCCTCCTTCTGGTGAGAGTCGCTCGTCGCCGCGCCGCGACCGCGTCCCAGCACCCGCTTCACTTTCGTCAGCCAGTTTTCCGGGGCCGCAGGTTTCGGCGCCGGAAACTGCACCGGCAGGCGCACCTCTGCGTAGCCGGTGAGAATGACGAACGCGGCATCTCCGTACTCCCCTGTCTGGAGGATCGTGTCTCCCTCGGCGTAGGCAACCTGCCAGATGCCGCGACCGATGCTTCGCAGATCCTGGTCCGAAAGGCCTTTGACAAAGTCGAGCGACCGCAACTCTTCGAAGGGCATCGGGACGGCGCCCGGCAGGGGAGGCGCTGACAGATCGACGGCGCGGGACGCGCGTTCCGCCGCTTCGATCGGCGTGTCGGTGGGGGTCACGGCTACTTGTCCGAAGGGGGCCTGGCGACGGGTTTCGCTTTCAGGTTC
>JACDCA010000673.1 GCA_013694635.1 Acidobacteriota bacterium
GAGCGAGGAGGTGGACAGGCACACGACCGCCAGCACCGCCGCGAGGCAAGTCCTTACTCTGTGCGTCATCGGCCGTCGCTCCACAGGGGACGGACGCCGGCCAGCGCGCTGTCGTTGAAAGTCAGCGCGTACACGTCCGGAAACGTCAGTGAAAGCCAGAAATCGTAAGCGAACGCCCGGTCGAATCCGTTGAGGATCAGCGCACGAAGGCTTCCGTGCGTGGAAATTACGACGTGACGGCCGCGGTGCATCATCACGATACGCCGCGCTGCTGCAATCCCTCTGCCCCGTCCGGCGGCGCTAACGGGCGGTCAGGACATCAGATGAAATGGACTCGCGCCGCGGAACGTCACGTCGGTCATCTTGCCGCGGTTGGTGTCGTCGATGACCCCGATCGCGCGGCCAGGTAAATTCCGTTGAACAGGAATTTGAACGTGCCATGTGGCTGCGCGCGGAACGTGATCTCCGGCGCAAAGAGGAACAGCTTCCCCTTGCCGACGGACGCGTCGATCACCTGCACGCCTCCCTCCAGATAGCCCTGGCCGTAGGCCCACCCGCTGCGGAGCGGCTTCGCGCTGTCGAACCAGGCGACGGGACGCAGCCCTTTGCTCTGGGCGTCAGGGTCGAGCCTGAACACGGGGCTGTTGTCGAAGAAGACATCCACGGGATTTGCGATTCCGTGCGCAATCGGTGCGGTCGTGTCCACCGCCATTTTCAGCACCGAACCCGGCACGTAGTACTTCTCCGCCGCGATCGGCCGGGTCGTCCCGTCGGGTGCGCGCTCGGCCAGATGGTTGGTCACGGGCAGATCGAAGAGCGTTGCCATGTTCATGGCGGAGCGTCCAACCGCGAGCACGACCCCGCCACCCTCGACGAACTGTTTGAGCGCGGGGAGCGTCTGCGCGGCTGTGTAGGCGCCGGCCATGTGCTGGTATTCGGCCGGGATGGTCGGCTGCTGGCCGCCGCGCCCCTGAGCGCCTGCACCGCCGCCGCCCGCTCCACCTCCACGTCCGCCGCCGCCGGCAGAGGGCCCGACACCCGACGGGAAGATGATGACGTCGTACTTGGCGGTCAGGTTGCCGGCATTGAGCGCTGCCGGGAAAACCACCTCGAACGGGAACTCGTACTGCTCGAGCAGCCACCGCGTCCAGCCCGAGGGCATCGACCCGCCATATTGGTCGGCCAGTCCGATGCGCAGCGGACGTAGCTTGATCGCGCTGCCCATCGCCATGGCCTGCGGAGGCTGATTGAAACTCACGCCAAGCTCGGACGCGAGCTTCTGCAGGTCGGCGGCGGGTGCGGTGGTAACGAACAGGCCGGGCGCATCCTGGTTCCACCACACCTCCTGCCTCGCCTTCACCAGCCGGTTGGCAGCAATGATGGCGTTGTTGCTGTCGTGGCTGAACACCGCGCGCCCCGACGTCGTTGCGACCTTGCCGGGCAGCGGATTTTGCAGACCGCTGACCGCCTCGAACGGCCCGTCGAAGCCCTCCAGGATTCGATCGAACGTCACGCCCATCTGGTACGCGAGCGTCCATCCCGCGCTGTCGTAGGGACGTGTCGGCGGCCCGCCGGGATACGGGATGTCATCGGGATGGTCCTGCGGTTCGAACATGTCCATCACGTGCGGACGGAACGCCTGCGCCGCCTTCACCACGTACGATCCGGCAGGATAGTTCTTGCCGGCGACGCTGAAGGGGGCCTTGGCGCGATGGACGGTCACCCCGGTCTTGATCAGCGCGTTCACGAACTTCGTCGCCGTCGGAAAATCAGGCTGGTCCGCGGGCAGAATGAAACCGCGCGGGTCGCGCATGGCGGGATCTCGCAGAAGCTTCTTGAAATCCTCTGCCGTCGCGCCCCCTCCTCGTCCACCACCACCGCCACCAACCGCGAGAGGTTCGTCACCCGCCGGCGGCGCGTCCGCGGCTCCGCCGCCACCACGGCCGCCGCGTCCGCCCGCGGGCTGCAGCGCTGCCTGCGCGGCGATGATCCGGCGGGGCGTCGCGGTCCAGTTGTCGCGGTTGCCGCGCTCGATCGAGTTCTTTCCCATCCTGTAGATATTGAAGAGGAAGTTCTCACGGTTGCGCGACGCGATGTCGAGGACGGCCCAGTTCGCCGTCAGCGAATAGTCGATCGACTGCCGGAAGTGCCAGCGCTGCGGTTCGATCGGCGCATGCAGGTTCGAATCCGGCAGCTGCCGGTTGGGCAGGAACGGAATCCAGATCGGTGTCGGGTTGCCGATCGTCTCGGTCAGCAGCCCGATCATGTTGTGGAAGTACACCGTCGTGCGCAGTCCACCGTTCCACCAGGTTGAATAGCCCGCGCCGCGGCGGCTCGTGACGCCGGGCTTCCCCTCGGATGCAAAACGGCTGTGCATCGCTGCGCCCACCAGGTCGATTTGCGCGGGGATGAGCGGGTCGTAGTTGAAGTTGAAAGGATCGCGGAACGGCGGGGCGAACATCACCGTGCCGGCCGGGCCGGTCTGGTGATGGTTGTACATGATCTGCGGAAACCACTCGTGGTACAGCACCCGGTTCATGTTGGTGCTCTCGGGCTGCGTCGACATGTAGAAGTCGCGATTGTTGTCGTGCCCGATGTACTTCTGGTAGAGCCGCGGCACGCCGCCCGTGGAGCGGCGCTGCTGGTCGCGCTCGCGCATGTAC
>JACDCA010000674.1 GCA_013694635.1 Acidobacteriota bacterium
GCGCCGCCAGCATCTCCTCGACCGACGCGAACTTCACGCGTGGACGACCGCATGCCTGTCCGTTGCTGCACTCCAGGGCATCGAGACTGCGCCAGTCCGCGTAGGTGACTGCGAGAGGCTGCCGCGCAAGGACGAGCGCTTCGATAGCGCGCGCGTCCGGCTCCGCTGGTTGCCAATGCGATCCCTGCTCGAGGTCCGCGACCATGGCGTTCACCGTCTCCACCGCATCCGGTTTGTTGGTGCCGATCACGCCGCTCGGTCCGCGCTTGATCCAGCCGGTGACATACACGCCCGCCACAGGGCGTTTGGATTCCGGGTCGAGGACCCGTCCCTTGTCGTTCGGGACGACGCCCCGGCTGTCGTCGAACGGCACGTCCCGCAGCCACACGCCCCGATAGCCCACCGAGCCGAAGACCAGACCGACCTCCAGCTCCTCGAACTCGCCCGTTGCTTCGGCGTTGATCGATCCGGTCTCTGACGCCACCAGCCTGTTGCGCACCAGGCGGATGCCGGTCACGCGACCACTGCCATCCCCGAGCAACTCGACCGGGGAGACGAGAAAGCGAACGTGCAGCCGCCGGCGCTTGCCCTGAGGCGTGCGCGCACCGTAGCCCTGGAGGATTTCAATCTTTCTCGTGAGCTCGCGATCATTCGCCGCGTCGACCTGCGCCTGGCTGAGGGGATCCAGTTGCACCTCGTCGACCCGGACGATCACGTCGGCGTCGGCCATCTCGCCGATCTCCTTCACCTCCGGATTCGTGAAGGCCGCTTGGGCCGGGCCACGACGCCCGAGCAGGAACACCTCGCGGATGTTGCTGTTCCGGAGCGCCTCGAGCGCATGGGTGGCGATGTCGGTCTTGACGAGCTCCTCCGGCGTGCGCATCAGGATGCGCGCCACGTCGATCGCGACGTTGCCGACGCCGACGACAACCGCCCGCTGCGCCGACAGATCGAACTGGCACTCGCGGTAGTCGGGATGGGCGTTGTACCAGGCGACGAACTCGGTCGCCGCATGACTGCCCGCCAGATCTTCGCCCGGAATCCCCATCTGCCGGTCGGTCTGCGCGCCGGTGGCGAAGATCACCTGGTGGTAATGACGTGACAGATCCGCCAACGTTACGTGCTTGCCGTACTCGACGTTGCCGAAGAAGCGGAACCGCGCGTTCCCGGCAATGGTGTCGTAGGCGCGCGTGACGTTCTTGATCTTGGCGTGGTCGGGCGCGACGCCGTAGCGCACGAGCCCGTGCGGCGCCGGCAGCCGCTCGAACATATCGACCTCGGCGACGAGGGGCGGTTTCTTGAAGAGCTGTTCGACGGCGTAGAACGCGGCGGGCCCAGAACCGATGACGGCGACGCGCAGGGGATGTTCAGTTGTACCGAGGGGCATCGGGCAAAAGAGTACAACAGTCGTTAGTCGCCAGTCGCCAGTCGTCAGTCGCCAGTCGCCAGTCACGAGTCGCGAATCGACTGGAGCGACTGACGGCAACGCGAACCATAGCGCCGATGGCGGCGCGGCCGCTGACGGGCCGCCGGAAAACTCGGGGTAAAAAGACTTCGCGCGTTCGGCGCGCTACTATGGTTCAGACAAAGGAGTGCCGAATGACAAAAGAACTTCGATGCGGTGACCTGATGCCCGGGTGTCCAGCAGTTCTCGAAGGACGGGATGAGACCGAGGTAATGACAAAGGCGGCGGAGCATGCACGCACCCAGCACAACATTCAGGAAGTGACGCCCGACCTCGCCTCGAAGGTCCGAGCCGCGATTCACGACAAACCGTAAGTCCCGCGACTCGATCCATGCTTCACGTGAAGGGGCGATGAATGCGAGGTACCAGCGGCCGGCTCATGTCGACCCTCCTGCTGGCGCTGACGTGTCTCATCGCCCCGGCCGCTCAGGCGCCACAGAAGATCGACACGTCCACGATCGGTCCGCAGGTCGGCGACAGGATTCCGGCGTTTGCCGGAACAGATCAGTTCGGTAAGCCTCATAGCTTCCCCGCGGCGGCGGGTCCCAGGGGTTTGATGCTCGTGTTCTTCCGGTCCGCCGACTGGTGACCGTACTGCAAGACGCAGCTCGTCGAGCTGCAGGGCCGTTACGCCGAAATCGGCAAACAAGGGCTTGGGGTCGTCGCCATCAGCTACGATCCTCCCGAAACGCTGAAGCAGTTCGCTCAGTCGCGCCAGATCACGTTTCCTCTGATTTCCGATCCTGACTCCGCAATCATCAGGCGCTTCGGCCTCTTGAACGAGCAACAGGATCGCCAGAGCCGAACATACGGCGTGCCGCACCCGGGCACGTTCATCGTCGATCGCAAGGGCGTGGTGTCGGCGCGGTTCTTCGAGGACGCGTATCAGGAGCGGTACACGGCGGCGACGATCCTCGCGACGCGTGGCGCGGCGCCGCCTGGAACACCGGTCACGATCGAGACCAGCC
>JACDCA010000680.1 GCA_013694635.1 Acidobacteriota bacterium
ATTCTCGACAGTTGTCTCTGGTACGCAGCTTGCGGCACCTGCCGCAATGGACGTCACGTGCGGAGGCTGCGACAAAACCATTCCCGACTTCGCTCGCGTGTGCCCGCACTGCGGACATCGCATGGCGGAACGGCGCCTCATCCCGGCCCTCGCCCTGTCGTTGGAAAACGAGCCCGAGCGTGAACCGGTTCTTACCGGCTTCGACTTCGCGCCCGATGAGTTCCCGGCGGCTGACGCGCCTCCGCCAGCGTTCGCAGAAGAAGCTTTCGCAGACGTGGTCCACTCATTCCCTGAAGAGGTCCACACATTTGCCGAAGACGACTGGCAGCCGTCGCTGGAGGCAGAACCAACGGCAGCGCAAGCGCCAGCCACCGCTGAGCCATCGTCGGCGTTCCCTGCTGAGGCGCAGGTGTCCGTCAGGGGCAATGGGCCCCTGTTCGGACCTTCTTCGGACACCCCTGCGCCCGCCGCGGTCGAGCAGCCGCGGTCCAAGCACCGTGACATTGTTTTCGTGACGCTCGCAGCCGCGATCAGCGGCATCGTCACACTCGGCTGGCTTGTCGCCCGCACCGCTCCGGGCCCCGAGGTCGCCGTCGCGGCCGCAACGGAATCTACCCCTGCAGCAGTGTCGCCAACAGCGAAAACGGCTACCGTTCCCGCATCGCGCACGTACCAGTGGACCTCGGCCAACAGCGCCGTGTGGGCGGGCGACATGAAAAACGCGGTCGCCTTTGAGCTCGAGGCGGAAAACACGATCGGCGTGTGGATGAGAACCGTCCGCGCCGCGCTCATTTTGCGATGCAGCGGAGGCTCGATCGAGGCGTTCGTCTTTACAGCATCCGCCGCGCGGCTCGAGCCGAACACCGACGATCACACCGTGGAAGTCAGTTTCGACGGCGCAGCGAAGTCAATCGAGCGGTGGCGGGATTCTGAGGAACACGATGCCCTGTTCGCACCCGCGGGTACGGCCTTCGTGCAGCAGCTGACCGGCGCGCGCGTCATGCGCTTCGGATTCACGCCCCACAACGCGGCGCCCGTGACCGCCGAATTCAATGTCGCCGGCCTCTCCGCGATTCTCGCACCCGCCGCACGGACGTGCGGGATCAAGCACTAGCAGTCTCGTCGTTGGTCATCGAGCGGGAGTTACGGGGATCCGCTGCGCTGACGCGCTGAATTCGTCGAAGGCTCTCAGGGCCAGGTGTTCCTTGCTGTCCGCGTCGCGCAGGAGCTGCATGCTGGCCTTCTGCAGGGCCTGCCCCCTCAGCCGCCACGCCTCTTCGCGCAACCGCAGGTAATCCCGCGCCACGGCCACCGCTTCCTGGTGCTCCGCGGGCACGCGCCCAAGCGCATTGATCCTGATGTTGGCTGCCTGAACCTGCGGAATGATCGTCCGCTCGATGAGCATCGCGAGGGCTCGTGGCGTCGCGACGCCCTGGCGAAATCGCGCCACCGCCGCGTTGTAGCGCGCGGCCATGTGCTGCTCCATGCTGAGCACCGCGGCGATGTCGGGTCTCGGATCGACGAGGCCACGCACGGGTTCCGATAGAGCGAACACGATGAACCCCGCGGCCGCGGCTGCGGCGATGACACGCGGAAGCGGCGGCTTTCGCTGGGCGGCACTGCGCGCGAGCAGAAGACCGGACATGAAGCCGGTGACGACGCCGGCGATTTCCGCCGATGATTCGACGTCTCGGGTCGCCAGGCTGTACGAGATGAATAAGACCGCGGGTATCGCCAGGGCCTTGACGCTCGTCAGTCGCACAGTCGCGGCCGACCGCCGGAAGGCGCCCCACATCCAGCAGGCGAGCAACAGCCCATAGACACCAAAGACCGCAGCGGAGGCGCCGGCAGTGATGCTGACCGCCGAGATCCAAAGGCTGGACAGGCCGCCCATGACACCCGCAACAACGTAGACCGTGGCGAAGGTGACGGGTCCGACGAGTCGTTCGAGCACGCGGCCCGCACTCACCAGGGCCCCGGTGTTGACGAGCAACGGAAGCAGACCGGCGTGAAGGAAGGTGGCGCTCGCGAGCCTCCACCATTCGGCATTCCCGGTCCGTGGCGCGAAGTTCGCCCCCCACGCCAGCATCGCCTCCGAGTGGCTGCCACCGGTAGAGTCCACCGTCATGCACACGAACAGCACGACGTTGATCACGGCAATTGCCGGGACGACGATGACCCACCGCGTCCGCGCGCGAAGCGCCT
>JACDCA010000525.1 GCA_013694635.1 Acidobacteriota bacterium
TCCCCGACCCAGAAGGTGCCGGCTGTGAAGACCTGCACGAGTGGGCCTTCCGGTGTGGACGCCTCGATACGAAATGACCCCGGATAGCGGATGCTCGTCGTCGTCGGCAATTCGGCGCGGGTGCCTGCCATGTCGATGACGGTCGTGGAGACCGCCTTCACCGTGCGTATCGAACGCAGCTTCTCGAGACCACCCTTGGCACGCACCGCGCGGAGGATCAGCTCGCGAGCGTCGGCGGCCACAGGCGGCGAGCCGGTACTACGGAATGCGGCAGGTTTCAGCGGTCCGACCGGCGTACGCGGACGGCGCAGGCCGACTAATGCCAGGTCGAGCTCTTCCAGCGGAATGCGCTCGAACTGCTCGAACCCCACGCCCGGAAGCTGCTTCGCGAACGCGGACGCGTCTCCGACGAGCACAATCGACAGCCGGTCCGGGTGCAGGTACTCTTTGGCGACGCGCTGGATGTCGTCGACCGTCACCGCGTTGACCCGATCGCGAAAGTCCTCGAGCTCGCTCAGGTCGAGGCCATAGAACACCGCATTCAGGATCTGCAGCGCGATCGCGCTTGGCGTTTCGATGGTCAGCGGAAAGCTTCCCGTCAGGTACGCCTGGGCATCAGCCAGTTCGCGCGGCTGCACGCGCTGCCGCTGCAGCTTCCAGAACTCGTCCACGATGAGGCGCAGCACTTCCCCGGTCGAGTCCGACCGGGTATCGGTGTCGGCGACGACGTCCCCGCCTTCTTTGAGCGCGTTGGTGTCCGCGGAGGCGCCGTACGTGAGGCCGCGCTCGGATCGCAGCACCCGGTGCAGCCGATTTCCCCCCTCGCCGCCAAGGATCTTGATCGTGAGATCCAGCGCCAGGTAGTCCTTGTGCTTGCGCGGCAACGCGGTGTGGCCCACGCGAATCTCGGTCTGTACGGCCCCCGGACGATCGATGACCACGACGCGCCGGGTCGGTGGCGGAAGGTCCCCGACTGGCGCCGCCGCGTTCGACGCGCGCGGCCACGCGCCGAACGCCCGTTCCGCGCCGGCGAACGCTTCGTCACTGGATACGTCACCGACGATGGCGAGGATGGCGTTGTTCGCGCCGAACCACGCCTTGTGGAAGGTCACGAGGTCGTCGCGCGTAATGGCGGCCACCGAGGTCGGCGTCCCGGCGTCCGGTCGCCCGTACGGGTGGAAGCCGTACACGAGGCGGTCGAACACGACACCCGCCAGATAGTCCGGATCGTCGTAGCTGACCTTGAGTCCCGACTGGAACTGCTGCCGCTGCCGGTCGAGTTCCTCCTCGGCGAACGCCGGATTGCGTGCGACGTCCGACACCATGTCGAGCGCGAGATTGAAGCTGTCTTTCATCACGACCGCGCTGACGGAAGACAGGTCGCGGCTCGACCCGGTACCGAGCGCGCCGCCGATCGAATCGATGGCGCTCGCGATCTGCTCGGCGGTCCGCGTCGTAGTGCCCTGATCGAGCAACGCCGCCACCATTGTCGCGACGCCAGGCTTGGCGGCCGGATCCTGCGCGCCGCCGGCGCGCACGATCAAACGCAAACTGACCGCCGGCTGCTCGTGATGGGACACCGCGATCACCTGGAGGCCGTTGGTGAGTGTCCGGACGGCGTAGGGCGGGAACTTCACGTCCCGGGCCGTCAGCGGGCGCGGTGGCCGCTCCGACGGCCAGCCCGGCACCTGGGCCGCCGCGACCTGCGCGACCAGGATCAACGCCGCGCCGACGCACAACGAGACCGGGCGCGTCATCGTTCCTCTCCGCCTGGCTTCGAACCCTTCGGCATAATCGTCATCACCAGCCGGTTCTCCGGTGTGAAATACGTGCGCGCCACGCGCTGCACGTCCGACGCGGTCATGTTCGCGAAAATGTCGAACTCACCGTCCGCGGTCTTGATGTCGTTGTGGATCACGACGGCATGACCGAGCTGTGACGCTTTGTCCTTGTTCGATTCCCGTCCCAGGATGTAGTCGCGCGCGAACTGGTTCTTCGCCTGCTGCAGCTCGCCGGCGCTGATCGGCTCCGCCTTCAACCGATCGAGCTCTGCAATCAACGCATCGATCGCCTCCGCGGGAGTGCGACCGGGCTGAACGATGGCGACCGCGAAGAAGAGGTTCGGGTCCTCGATGATGTTGCCACCGCCATACGCGGCGAGCGCGATCCGCTTCTCGTACACGAGCTTCCGGTAGATGCGGGAGCTCTGGCCGTCGGACAGCACTTTGGAGGCAATGTGCAGCGGGTACGAGTCCGGGTGGCCGTCGTACGTGATGTGGTACGCGACCACGACGGCCGGCAGCGGCCAGTTCTCCTCGATCTGCACGCGCCGTTCCTTCGTCTGCGGCGGCTCTTTCGGGATGTCGCGAGGGACGGGACGTGCAGACTTCGGGATGCGCCCGAACTGCTGGGTCACCAGCTCGGTCGCCTCTTTCGTGTCGAAATCTCCCACCAGTACGAGCGTCGCGTTATCCGGCACGTAGTAGGTCCGAAAAAAATCGCGCACGTCGTCGATTGACGCCGCTTCGAGGTCCGTCATGCTGCCGATGGTCGGATGCTTGTACGGATGCACCGTGAACGCGTGGCCGTAGATGATCTCGTTGAGCTGTCCGTAAGGCTGGTTCTCGAACCGCATCCGGCGCTCTTCCTTCACCACTTCCCGCTCGGTCTGGAAGACCTTCTCTTCGATCCGCAGCGACGCCATCCGGTCCGCTTCGAGCCACAACACCAAAGGGAGATACTGCGCGGGAAACGTCTGCCAGAACACCGTCGAGTCTTCGTTCGTGTACGCGTTGCTCTGGCCGCCGACGCTCGAGATGTACGACGGATGCCCTTCGGCCTCGACGTTCTTCGACCCCTTGAACATCATGTGCTCGAACAGGTGGGCAAAACCCGTCCGGCCGCGGCGCTCATTCTTCGATCCGACGTGATACCAAATCTCGGCATGCACGATGGGCGTCGAGTGATCTTCGAGCATCACCAGCTTCAACC
>JACDCA010000719.1 GCA_013694635.1 Acidobacteriota bacterium
CGTATGCGCTGGTCGGAGGAGAGGCTGAAGAAAGTGCGGTTTACTCAAGCAAATATTCCTTCTGAGTTGAAATGGATGAGTCGACCAGGTCCGAAGTCGGGCTGCCGGGAGATCTTTATCCGCGCAGCGCGAGCGCCCGGCAGTCGCGCCTCACCCGTCTCCGCGAAAACGCGCGGAATCTCACCACAATTCCCGTCCCCACGCTGGCCCAGCTATTGATATTCGCAACCGTGTGACTCGCGCGCCTGATACCGAACGCTTTCCCTGCCCGTTCTGCCACTCGAATCGAATCGATGTTATCGGCGGGAGCCGGACCTTCCTCTATTACCGGTGCGCAAAATGCGCCGAGGCATGGACGGCGATGAACTTACGCGGTTCTGCACCGAAGCGCATACCGCTGCTCGACGATTTTTCCCACCCCACTATTCACTAGCGCAACCGAATCCGACAGCACTTACGGAACTGGTAGTGCGACTGTGCCATTGCGGCACAGTAGAGCTGCGCACAGAAATGCCCCGCATCAGCTAAGTGGTTGTCTCTGATCTATTTACTGATTGTTCGCGGATGGAGAGAACTTTGCGTTTCTGCCTATACGCAGAAACATTTCGCGGGGCGGAGCCTCGACTGAACTAAAAAAGCGAGTTCGGGACAATGAGCGAGCCGAGGTATACCCAAAAGCATCTGGACGGATCGCGCGGCACCACCGCGCCGGTGATCATTGCCGGCAGCGCGCAGATGCTCGAGGTTCTGGCAATCGCGCGGCGCTCGGCAGCCGGCGAAGCGAAAGTGCTCGTTACCGGCGAGAGCGGCGTCGGCAAAGACCTGATCGCACGGCAGATTCACGTCAGCTCAAAGCGCGCCAACGGACCCTTTGTCGCCGTCAACTGCGCCGGCATCACCGAAACGCTGCTCGAGTCGGAGCTCTTCGGGCACGTCAAGGGGAGCTTCACGGGGGCCTACCGCGATAAGCGCGGCAAGCTCCAGATGGCCGACAGCGGCACGCTCTTCCTCGACGAAGTCGGCGAGATGAGCCTGCGGATGCAGGCGCTTCTCCTCCGCTTCCTGGAAACCGGGGAAATCCAGTCGGTCGGTGCGCATTCCGCGACATCGCACGTCAACGTCCGCGTCATCGCCGCCACGAACCGCAATCTCGCGGAACGGGTCTCGGCCGGCGAGTTCCGCGAGGACCTTCTCTACCGCCTACGCGTCATCCACATTCACGTGCCGGCGCTACGCGAACGGCGCGACGACATTCCGCTGCTGGTCGAACACCTCCTCAAACGCGCCGAGAAGCCGGTCCAGATCTCCGACGACGCCATGCAGGTGCTGCAGCGATACCGCTGGCCCGGCAACATCCGCGAGCTGCAGAACGTCGTCGAACAGGCGATGTGGTTTGCGGACCGCGAGATCGTCGATGTAGGGCATTTGCCTCCCACGGTTCGCATGGCGGGCGAAACGCTGCTGCCCGCCCGCGAGCGGCGGCGGCAGATTGCCGACGACCTGTACGACGCACTCGTTTCGGGCGGCTATTCGTTCTGGGAACACGTACACCCGATCTTCCTGCAACGCGACATCACGCGGCATGACATCCGCGAGCTGGTCGTCCGGGGTCTGCGGACGACGCACGGGAACTACCGCGCGCTGCTGCGTCTCTTCGGGATCTCGCACGAGGACTACAAGCGGTTTCACAATTTCCTGATGGCGCACGGTTGCAAGGTGGACTACCGGTCCTTCCGCCAGGGCACGCCGGAACCGGCCCGTCGTGCACAGCTGCTTTTGCCGCCGCTCCGCGCCGCGTCGCCATCAGGTGACTCTGCGCCGGTCAAGCCTCCTCAGGGCTCGCCAGCGCAGGCGTAGCAGCGATACGAAAGCGCAGCTGGGGGGTCCTGTCGCCCGACAGCCCCACCGGCCCCTCGCGCAAAAAAGCTTGTAACGGGCGTGCGCTCCGGCGGCCGGCGGGGCGCCCCGTCGTGCGCCACCCGCGGAAGCGCTTACGTTCTTGACGTAAGCAACTCCAGCACGCGCTTCTGGCAATTTCTAAGCGCGGCTTCGAGAGCAAGTCGCGCTGTCTCGACGGTCTCATCCGCGGTGTCCTTCACATACAGCGGCTCCGCTATTGAAATTGCCACCGTGCTGAATGGCTTCGGCACCTGGGTGCGGTCCCAGCTGCGGGTGGTCCAGCAGCGGCTCGCCTCGATGTGAAACGGAAGGATGGGATTCCCGGTCGCGCCGGCCAGCCACACGGCGCCAGACTGCGCGACGCGGGCGGGGCCCCTCGGGCCGTCCACGGTGAACGCCACCGGCCGCCCTTCCGCGAGGTCGCGCCGCAGCTGCACCAGCGCCCGCACGCCGCCACGGGAGCTGGAGCCCCGCGCCGTGCGGAACCCGAACCGCTTCAGGATCCGCGCGATCCACTCGCCGTCGAAGTTCTGGCTGGTGATGACGACGACGTCCCGTCGTCTGAAGTAGTGAAGGCCGGCGAAGATGCGCCCGTGCCAGAGGGCCAGAATCGGCTGGTGCCCCGCCCGAATCACATCATCCCAATGCTGACCGCCGTCGACCTTCCACCGCAGCGTCCCGCACAGCGCCGCGATCAGTGGATACGCGAACGCTGCAATCAGCGCCGCTTTATACCGGTGCGTCGCAGAAAGATTCGTCAATCCGCAATCAACAATCCGTCCCGCCTTCGCCAAGGCTTCGGCGGGCAGGCATTCGGCAATCGCCAATCGCCAATCTACATGCCTTCATATTGCGGCCCGCCGCCGCCTTCGGGCGGGACCCAGTCGATGACCTGGTAGGGGTCCATGATGTCGCACGTCTTGCAGTGGACGCAGTTGGACGCGTTGATCTGCAGCTTCTTCGTGCCGTCGCCGGCGTCCACCATCTCGTAGACGTTCGCCGGACAGAACCGCGTGCAGGGATTGCCGTACTCCTCGCGACAGCGGGTGCGGCAGATATCCGTGTCGTGGACGATCAGGTGCGAGGGCTGGTCCTCCGCGTGCCGTGTGCCGGAGAAATGGACGTTGGTCAGCTTGTCGAACGTCAGCTTGCGATCAATCTTCGCAGGTCGGACCGCGACGTCCACGTCCGGCCGGTTGTCGCCGTAGTAGTCCGCCAGCTTCGCCATGTGCTCGTAGCCGGCTTTGACGGGCATCGGGTCGCGTACCCACCAACCGCCGGTGACGAGCGAAAGGCCCGAATACATCAATCCCGGCAGGAGGCCGTAGCTGAAGCTCTGATGAACGTTTCGCACGGAATATAACTCCCGGCGGACGTCGCTGTTGTTGATGCGGTCCTCGTACTTGCGCAGCTGCGCCGACGACGTGTCATTCGCTCGAGTGGCGTCAAAGGCGGTTTCGGCAGCGAGCATGCCAGTGCGCATCGCGAGATGCAGCCCCTTCAACCGCATGGAGTTCAGGAAACCCCCGGCGTCACCCGCGATGAGCACGCCGTCCGCATACACGCGCGGAATGGTGTGCCAGCCCCCCTCCGGCAGCGCCTTCGCGCCATAGCGGACCATCTGCCCGCCGCGCAGCATCGACTCCATCAGCGGGTGCTGCTTCGCGTGCTGGAAGGCGATGTGCGGATCGAACATCGGATCGCGGTAGTCGAGGCCGCTCACGAGACCGACCGACACCAGGCCGTCCGGCATCGCGTAGAGGAAGCAGCCGCCGAACTCCTCCATGCGGAGGGGATACCCCATCGTGTGGATCACGGTGCCGGCTGCGATCCGGTCCTTCGGAACTTCCCACAGCTCCTTGATGCCCAGGGCGTAGATCTGCGGCAGGCGGCCTTCATCCAGCGCGAGCCGCCGCACCAGCGCCTTGGTGAGATTGCCGCGCACGCCGTCGCAGAGGATGGTGACGTTCGCCCTGATGTCGACACCCGGCTCGAAGGTGGACTTCTTCGCGCCGTGCTTGTCGATCCCCTGATCGCGCGTCCGCACGCCGACGACGCGTGCGCCGTCGTACAGAAGCTCGGACGCGGGGAAGCCGGAGAACAGATCGATCCCCTCGGCTTCGACCAGCCCCGCCATCCACTTCACGAACCGGTTCACCGAGATGATGTAGTTGCCGTGATTCCTCAGCGGCGGCGGCGTGATCGGGAAGGGGAACTTCGAATTCTTCGTGAGGAAGTAGATGTGATCGTGGTGGACTTCGGAGGCGAGCGGTGCCCCCTTCTCCTTGAAGTCGGGGATCAGGTCCTTCAGCGCGGAGGGATCGAGCACCGCGCCTGAAAGCATGTGCGCACCCGGCTCACGCGATTTCTCGAGCACGGCAATCGAGAGTTGCTCGCCCCCTTTTTCTTTCTGCAGCTGCGCCAGCCGCAGCGCCGCCGACATGCCGGCCGGTCCCCCGCCGACGATGAGGACGTCGACTTCCAGTGTTTCGCGGTCCGCGGGTGGGCCGTTCACTTTTTCAGTTCAGCAATAAGGGCCGGCACCACTTCGAACAGATCCCCTTCAATTCCATAGTCAGCAATCTCGAAGATCGGCGCTTCGGGGTCCTTGTTGATCGCCACGATAGTGCGGGCGCCTTTCATGCCGACGAGGTGCTGGATGGCGCCGGAGATGCCAAGCGCGAGGTACAGCTTCGGGGCCACGGTCTGACCGGAGCTGCCGATCTGGCGGTCCATGGGCAGCCAGCCGGCGTCGCAGATCGGCCGGGAGGCAGCGATCTCGGCGCCGAGCGCCTGTGCGAGCTGCTCGGCCACCTCGAGATGCTCCTGCGCCTTGATCCCGCGGCCGACGGCCACGATGCGCTCGGCCTGTGAGAGATCGACGGCCTGCTTGGCTTCCTTGAATGGCGCCTCCGGCTTCTGGCGGATCTTCGAGGCGTCGACGTCGATCGCGGCTTTGCGCACGGATGCGGGAGCGGATCCGCGCTTCGCGGCGTCCGCGCGGAACGCGCCGATCTGGCACGTCACGAAGTGGGGTGACGGGCCTTCGGCGGTAACCTCGGCGCTCATCTTTCCCTGGAAGACCGGACGAACGAACACCATCGCCCCACGCGGGGCCTTTAGTGCCGTCACATCGGTAATCAGGGCCCGCTGGAGTCTTGCGGCCAGCGCGGGGGCGAAGTCGCGTGTCTGGTAGGTGTGCGGCAGGAACACCTGCGACGGCTGCTCCTCGGCGATCAGCGCCGCGAGCGTCATCACATGACCGTCGGACGTGTATTGCTCGAGCGCCGGCGCATCGACGACGATGACTTCTGCGGCCTCCGCGGCGGCAAGCTCACTCGCGACTGCGTCGACGGCGGAGCCGAGCACCGCAATCTTCACCGGACCGCCGGCGTGCTGTGCGGCCGCGATCGCTTCCCACGACGCGCGATTGAGCTTCCCTTCGCGCTGCTCTGCCACCACCAGAATCACTGGATGACCCTCGCATCCTCTCTGAGCTTCTGGACCAGCGCCTTAGCCGCCTCTGCTGGTGATCCGGGAAGCATCTGGGTCTTCTTGCCTTTTTCAGGAAAGTGAATGGCGAGCATCTTCTGCGCGGGAGACGCGGCCGCCGACGGAGTCACCTTGCGGATCTCCTTCTTCTTGGCCGCCATGATTCCTTTGAGCGTCGCGTATCGCAGCTGGTTGATCCCGCTCTGGATCGTGAGCAGCGCCGGCAGCGGCAGCGTCATCCACTGGAACCACCCGCCTTCGAGCTCGCGCTTGACGCGAAGACCCCCTTCTTCGGCCTTCACTTCCATGATGATGGTCGCGTGCGGCATGCCGAGTTTCTCGGCCAGCACGACGCCGACCTGGCCGAATCCCTGATCATCTGATTGAAGGCCGGTCAGCACGAGGTCGAACTTCTCATCGCGGAGCGCCGCTGCCAGGGCGTCGGCGACAGCGAACGCATCGGCCGAGGCCAACGCATCGGCCTCGACGTGGATGGCCCGATCGGCCCCGCGCGCGAGCGCTTCACGCAGCACCGACGACGCGCGGGCCGGGCCGGCGGAACAGACCACGACCTCACCGCTGTGCTTCTCCTTGAGCCTGAGCGCCTCCTCGAGCGCGTAGGCGTCCGGCTCGTTCAGCTCGAAACTGGCATCCTGGTCGCGGATCCAAGTCTTGCTGTCGTTCACGCGCAACTGCCATTCGCGGGTGACAACTTGTTTGATGCAGACGGCAATTTTCATGAAAGAAGCTTCCAGCTTTCAGCTGCCAGCTCCCAGCCAGTTCTTCGTAAACCAGCTGGAAGCTGGAAGCTTATTCGTCATATCTCTTGAACAGCAGCGCCCCGTTGGTACCCCCGAACCCAAAGGAGTTCGACAGCGCGTACTCGACCTTCGCCGCGCGCTTGGTGTTCGGCACGTAGTCGAGATCGCATTCGGGATCCGGGGTCTCGTAGTTGATCGTCGGCGGAATCAGCTGGTGCT
>JACDCA010000720.1 GCA_013694635.1 Acidobacteriota bacterium
GTCAAAGTCGGCGAGCGTCAGGGGATCGGGCCCTGGGGCACCTTCGACATGGCGGGCAATATCAAGGAGTGGTGCGCCAGCGAGACGAGCGACACCGTCATGCGCTACATCCTCGGCGGCGGCTGGAACGAACCGCACTACCGCTTCCGCGAGTCCGAGGCGCGTAACCCGTGGACGCGGGATGCGACCTTCGGCGTCCGGTTGGTCAGAGATCTGGGAGCGGTTGATCCGGCCGCCGTGGCACCGGTCGCGCACGTCTACGGCGACCCCGCAAGTCTCGTCCCTGTTTCAGACGAACTGTTTGACGTCTACCGTCGTTTCTATGCCTACGATCCCGCGCCCATCGAGGCGAAGACCGAAGCCGTCGACGACCGCTCGCCCCACTGGCGGAAAGAGAAAGTCAGTTTCACCGCGACCAACGGCGAGCGCATTCCGGCCTACCTCTTTCTGCCGAAGAACGCATCGCCGCCGTATCAGACCATCGTCTTCTTTCCCAGCTCGTACGCACGCGAGATGAAGTCGAGCACGGATCTCGACCTGAACTCGTTCGAGTTCATCGTCCGCAGCGGGCGCGCGCTGCTCTATCCCGTCTACTGGGGAACATTCGAGCGCCGCAAGCCGGAGCCAGCGGGGGTCGCCGCCGCGCGCGATCGCAACGTCCAATGGGCGAAGGACTTCTTTCGAGCCGTCGACTACGTGCAATCCCGGCCCGACGTCGACAAACAGAAGCTCGGCTACTACAGCCTCAGCCTCGGAGCTTTTTTCGGGCCGATCCCGGTGGCGATGGAACCGAGGATCAAAGTGGCCGTCTTCGCCGCCGGAGGTCTGCGCTTCACGCGCGCCCCCGAGATGCAGACGGCGAACTTCATGCCTCGTGTGAAGGTGCCGGTGCTGCTGATCAACGGCCGCGACGACTTCAGCGTCTCTGAGGCCGCTCAGAAGCGGTTCCATGAGCTCCTCGGCACGCCGCCCGAGCACAAGAAAAGCATTCGCCTCGACGGGGGCCACATGCCGTCAGACATGCACGGCTTCTTCCGCGAGATCCTCAACTGGTACGACAAATACCTGGGCCCCGTGAAATAGACAGGGGCGTATCAACTCCCTAACTCCTAACCCCTAAAACTGAGAGGTCATGACTCAGGCGTTAGAAGTTAGAGGTTGGAGGTTAGGAGTTGTCAGCGAAAGTCTCTGATTAGAACGACGTCGCCGATGCGGGTGCCGCGGGCGAGGAAGAGACGCTTGCGGTCGGGGGTGTAGGCGAAGTTGAAGATGCGGCCGCTGGTGAACTTCGTCAGCTGACGTGGAGGGCCGCCCGCGACAGGCTGCTCCCAGAGATTGACGACGCCATCCTTGCTGACGGTGTACGCCACCAGATCATCCCGCCTCCCGCGGGACGCCATGGCGCCGGCCGGAAGTGTCATCCGGACCTTGACCGCCCCCGAGTGGGCGTCCAGAATCGCATGCGATACGAACGTTGTTGAGGAGCTGGGCTGCACCCCGATCAGCAGCTCCCGGCCGTCAACGGAGACGTCAATCGGCACGCCGGCCTGGTCCCCAAACGGGGTCCCCTCGCCCCCCTCCGCGGACATTCGCATGATGCGCCCCGGCGGCACGGCATAGTAGATCCAGCGCCCATCGGGGTTGACGACGGGAAAGATGTCGTCTTCGCCGCGGCTGAGGACCCGCGGCTCGGCGCCGTCCGGCTGCATGCGCCAGATGCGATATCGATCCTGGTGGATCGCCTGGAAGGCGACAAAACGCCCGTCGGCGGGAATGGACGGCCCCTCGGCGTATTGCCGTGTGAGCTTTCGTGGTCTGCCGCCAGGCGAATCGACGCTCCAGATGCCCAGGTCCGTCCCGTCCATCGAGGAGAAATAAACGCCGCCGTTCGATTTCGGCGCGATCCCGGAATTGCCGTCCTCGCGAATGCCTGACGTCCATTGCTCGAGCGGACCGGTGGCATCAGCGTTGGTGCTCCATAGATTGCTGACGGCCTCATCGGGAATCGTGGCGATTGTCGATCCATCCGCGGTGACGCTGACGCTGATACTGCCGAAGCCGCGGGTCTCGCTGGTAATCCGCCGCGGCTCACCGGCCGAATGCGGCGCGATCCAGAATTGGTACGGCCCCTGAATGTGTTCTCGCGCTGCAAAGAGAATCGCGCGGCTGTCGGGCAGCCACGCCGTCCTTCCAACGTCCGTCCACGTCGCAGACCCCGGTAACGTGACTGTTCCGGTCACGGCGTCTACAACGACTGGACGCACGCGGTACCCGCCGACAATCGTAGCTTGACTCGTGGACAACAGCTTCGCGTCAGCCGACCACGAGACGCCCCCCTCCCCTTTGAACCAGCTGTTTTGTAATGAGCCAATCGCGAGCCGGCGCTCGTTCCCGCCGAAAGCATCCGCGATCATCAGCGCCGTCTCGCGCTCTCCGGGGTAGTCGCGAATGAACGCAATGCGCTGCCCGTCAGGCGCCACGCCGACGGCTCCCTTCAAATTCGTCAAAACGCGGCGGGGCTCTCCGCCGAGCGTCGGAATTGCCCACAGCACGCCACGAGGATGCTCATCGGTGTTCGTCGAGAGGTACACGAAGTTGCTGTCAGGAGAGAAAGTTGTTGCGCCCACCGAGGCGCCGATCTGGACGGTGGAACCGGTGGCCACTTGGCGCACCCAGAGGCGATTCGCAAAGTCGCAATAGACCACGTACTTGCCGTCGGGCGAAATCGACCCGCAGCCGCGGACGTCTCCGCTGGTCGTCAGCCGGGTAACCGACATCCGCTCGCCTGCGGACAACGCGGTTTCGGACGGCTGATCGCGTCGAAGCATCGACCGGATCCCGTACGCGGCCGCAACCGCCATCGCGAGCAACAGCATGGCGATGACAGCCGTCAGCCCTTTGCGACGGCGCGCCTCGGCGACGAAGATCGCGCCGCTCGACTTCGGCGAGGCCTTGAAATCACCTGGCGACGCGGGCGCAAACGCCAGCGTCCCGGAGCTCGCATCACGCTTCAGCCGCTTGAGATCGCCGCGGAGCTCCGCTGCGGTCTGATACCGCAGCTCGCGATCCTTCTCGAGCCCCTTGAGAACGACGTCTTCCAGTTTTGGCGGCAGCGTCGCATTCAGCTCGCGCGGCGCGGCGGGATGGCCGTCGAGGATCTTCTGAAAGACCACCGCGGACGTCTTGCCGTCGAAGGCCCGCTGCCCCGTCGACATCTCGTACAACACAGCCGCGAGGCTGAACAGGTCGCTGCGCGCGTCGAGTTCGTCGCCACGCGCCTGTTCCGGCGACATGTACGCGATCGTGCCGACCGACACACCCGGCCCTGTCAGCGCATGCTGGGCGGCTGCGACGCCGATGGTCTCACCGTCGCCATGCGCCGCCGCGGTCACCTTCGCCACCCCGAAGTCCAGCACCTTCGCGCGCTTGTCGCGGGTCAGAAAAATGTTCGCCGGCTTGATGTCGCGATGGATGATGCCTCGCTGGTGCGCAGCGTCGAGCGCGTCGGCGACCTGGATGCCGGTGTCGAGCAGCACGTCCCACGCGAGGGGACGATCGGCGATGCGCTGGTCGAGCGATTCGCCGTCAAGCAGCTCCATCGCAATGAAGTGCTCGCCGTTCCATTCCTCGATTGCGTAGACGGTGCAGATGTTGGGGTGATTGAGCGCGCTGGCCGCTCGGGCTTCGCGCTGAAATCGTTCGAGGGCAGGACGATCGCGCGCCAGCTCCGGCGGAAGGAACTTCAGCGCCACCCGGCGCCCGAGCTTCGTGTCTTCGGCTTCGTAGACGAC
Source organism: Acidobacteriota bacterium (assembly GCA_013694635.1). GTDB lineage: Bacteria > Acidobacteriota > Vicinamibacteria > Vicinamibacterales > 2-12-FULL-66-21 > JACDCA01. Next base: position 3,792 of record JACDCA010000720.1, read on the forward strand.
ACCCATGCCGCCGCTGCCGATCGCGCGCAAAATCCGGTAGTGGAGAACGCTCGATCCGGCCGCGGGTGCGCCGCTCAATGGATGGAGGTCGAGGCGTAAGGCCGGAGCACGCGCACTTCGCGGATGCGCGTCGTGCGCACGTTGTTCGCGAATTCGAGGAACATCCCGGGGGCGGCGATCATGCGCGTCAGGAGGGCGCTGCCTCCCCACGTGCAGCCGGCAATGCGGAGCCGCGCGCCCGACTGCTCTTCCCTGCTGAACCAGCCGCCGGTCGCATCGAACGTCCCGTCGTCGTTGGCGAGCAGCGAGTAGGTCGAGTTGCGCGTCCGTACGATGACCCAGTCTCCGGGCTGCACGTCATCGGCGCGGACGCCGTCGACGCAGGAGGCGGACGTGGCGAGCGACTCGAGCGAGACCATCGCTTCCATCATTTTAGCGCGACAAGGACACCGGCCAGTTGACGATCACGGTCAGGGGCTGCTGAGATGAAATCCTTGCCCTGCGAAGGCGAGAGGTCCCGTGGGTCAGCGCCGGGCGCTACGTCGTTTGACGCCCAGCTCGGCCAGCTTCGCGGCAACGTCACGGCCATGCGTGGACGGCGTGACCTGGCGGTCGATGTCGAGGACCTTGCCGTCGACCCCGATGTAGAACGTCCAGCGGATTGCGGGGGACTTGTCGTCTTTCGCAACACCGTACACCCTGGCTGCGCGCCGTTCCGGGTCGCTGAGGAGCGGGTAATCCACTCCCAGTACGTCGGCGAACTTCTTGTTCTCCACCAGGGAATCGACGCTCGCGGCAAAGAACGCCACGTCGAAAGCACGGATCAGGTCGGCGCTCTCACGGAGCGACTGGCATTGTGCGGTTCAACCAGCGCTGAACGCGCGGGAAAACCAGACGAGAACGACCGCCTGCTTTCCGCGATAGTCCGCGAGCCGGTAGGTGCGCCCGTCTGTGCCGCGCAGCTCGAAATCAGGAGCGGTGTCGCCCGTTTGCAACATCCGCGGCGAGGCGGGCGCCACGCACTGCCGTGCGTTCAGCGAGGGGGACCAGGCCACGCCGAAGAGCGCCAAGGCAATCACGAGATTTCTCATAATGTCGGGGCCTCCAAGCCAGGGAATCGAACCGGCCCATTATAATCCACAGCAATGACTATCCGACCGGGCAGCCGCGTCGGCGTCTACGAAGTCGGAGAGCTTCTGGGCGAAGGCGGCATGGGCGCGGTCTATCGGGCTCGTGATTCGCGTCTCGAGCGCGACGTGGCTGTCAAAGTGATCCGTCCTGACTTGGCATTGGATCCTGACCGTGCCGTCCGGTTCGATCGTGAAGCGCGACTCCTGGCCTCGCTCAACCACCCGCACATCGCCACGGTCCACGGGCTCGAACAGGCGGGCGATGTCCGCGTCCTCGTTCTGGAGCTGGTCTCCGGCGACACACTCGCAGAACGGCTTCGCGAAGGCCCGCTTCCCGCTCGTGAAGCGCTCGGCTTCGCGCTGCAGATCGCCAGCGGGATCGAGGCGGCGCACGCTCACGGCATCGTCCATCGCGACCTCAAACCAGCCAACATCAAGATCACTCAGTCCGGGGCGGTCAAGATCCTCGACTTCGGCCTGGCGAAGGCGCTCTCGATCGACTCCGCTGCGGATCCCAGGGCGTCCTCCGCGACGCTGACGGCAGCCGGCACGGCCGAGGGAGTCGTTCTCGGTACCGCGGCGTACATGAGCCCGGAGCAAGCGCGAGGCAAGGAGGTCGATCGACGGACCGACGTCTGGGCGTTCGGCTGCGTGCTGTACGAAATGCTCGCGGGACGCACACCGTTCTCGGCCGCAACACTCTCCGATACGCTCGCAGCGATTCTGACCCGGGAGCCGGACTGGTCGTGGCTTCCTCCCAATACGGCACCGGCGACCCTGCGGCTGTTGCGCAGATGCCTCCACAAGGACGTTGCTCACAGACTGCGCGACATTGGCGACGCCATCCTCGACATCGAGGAGGCGCTGACGTGGAAGCCCGACGCTGCTCAAACTGCCGCTGACACACCGCTCACCGGCCTCTTCGCCACGCGGCGCGGAATAGCTGCGTCGCTCGCCGCCGCGCTTCTTCTGGGAGCGGCGATTGCGGGTACGACGCTCTGGACGCTACGCCCCTCGCAGGCGGAGGCGCCGAGGCCGGCGGCACAGTTCAGCGTCACGCTACCGGAAAAGGAGCACATTGCCGAACTCGATTTTCCCGCGATCGCCATCTCCCCGACCGACACGCACATTGTCTATGTCGCAAGCAGGGGCGGCCCCTCTCAGCTGTTCGTGCGGACCATGGAATCTCTCGAAACGCGGCTGCTTCCGGGCACCGAGGGCGCGCTCGGCCCTTTTTTTTCTCCCGACGGCCAGTGGATTGCCTTCTTCGCCGCCGGCTCGTTAAAAAAGGTCCCCGTCGCCGGCGGGGCCGTCCGCACGATCACCGAAGCACCGATCGGGTTCGGAGGCGCGTGGGCTCCAGACAACTCGATTGTCTTCGCGCCAAGCAACGCCTCTGAGCTCTGGCGCGTGTCGGCCGACGGCGGCAAACCACAGCCGATCACGGCGCTCGACACCGCTCGCGGAGAGTTCAGCCACCGGTGGCCCGAAATCCTCCCCGACGGCAAGTCCGTGGTCTTCGCCGCAGGGACCGAGGGAAGCTGGGACGATGCGGTGATCGCGGTGCAGACGATGGGGGCCAACGATCGGCGCGCCGTCGTGCAGGGTGGGACGTCGCCACGTTTTCTAGCCAGCGGTCATCTCCTCTACCTGCGCGGCGGCGCCCTTTACTCGCTGCCGTTCGACGGACGCAAGGCATCGGGCGGCGGCGAGCCGGTGCCGAACATGGGCCACATCTTCGAGTCGAGCGACGGCGCCGGCCAATTCGGCATCTCGCGGGCTGGCTCGCTCGTCTATGTTCCGGCGTCTTCCGGCCAGAACGATCGGACGTTGGTCTGGGTGGATCGCGAGGGCAGTCCGCAGCCGCTCGCCGCGCCGCCGCGGGCGTTTGGCGACCCGCGGTTGTCGCCGGACGGGCGGGTCGTGGCAGTCACGATCGGCGGCACGCCCCCTGAGGTCTGGACGTTCGACATCGCGGGCACACGGCTGGCGCAGTTCACCTTCGAAGGTGGGACCTCGCCGGTCTGGAGCGCCGATGGCGGACGGATCGCGTTCGCCGCGAACCGCGGGGGATCGCCAGACCTCTTCGCCAAGCCAGCCGACGGGAGCGGCGTCGAGGAACGGCTGACGCGCACGCCTCGAACGGACGTCCCGGCGGCCTGGGGACCGGATGGGAGCATCTTGTTTGTCGAGTCGGACGCGAGCGGCCGCGACATCGCGCTGTTAAGGCCAGATCGGTCGGCGCGCCCGGTGCTGACGACGACGGCACATGAGAGCGCGCCGGCGCTGTCGCCCGACGGTCGGGTCATGGCGTACGTCTCAGACAGTTCCGGCCAGCCGGAGGTGTACGTGGCGCTTCTCAACGATCCGGCTCGGGCCACGCGGGTCTCGTCGGTAGGTGGATCCGAGCCCGTCTGGCGGAAGGACGGCTCGGAGCTGTACTTCCGCTCCGGCACGGACCTGATGGCAGCGACAGTCCGCACGCAGCCGTCGATCGGCGTCCAAACCGTACGACGGCTGTTCACCGGACGATTCGAGACCGGCGCCGCCTGGCGGCCCGCCTACGACGTCAGCCAGGACGGAACGCGCTTCCTCATGATTCGAGCGGCGGAAGCCAAAGAACCAGGGCGGGAGCTGCGGATCTTTCTCGGCTGGAAGCCTTGAGCGAGTCGAGCGAGACTTCCCACCTGAGCACGATTTAGCGCGACAAGGGCGCTGGGCAGTTGACGATGACGGTCAGGGGCTGCTGAGAGGAAATCCTGGTGCGCACAACCGCCAGCAGCCGTCCGTCGGACATGACTTCGAATTCCCCCCACTGCCCGTCGTGCGCTCGCGCGCCCGAGAGCCTTTCGGCGTTTCCGATCTCCGCCGCCTGACCGGGCGAACCGGGACTGCCATCAGCTCACCGTCCGCCGCGATGTAGAGCAACTCTCGTCCGTTCGCACTCCAGCGGGGTGTCGTCCCGCCCGCCGTCGACACTGGTGTGGCCGCCCCGGAAGGGAACGCGGCGATGACGACCTCGTTACGACCTGTCTCATCGGTCACGAACGCGACCAGCTTTCCGTCGGGGGAAAAGCGCGCGTCCGTCTCGCTCGCCTCCGACGTGCGGAACGGCGTGGTCGTGTTGTCGGAGAGACCCCGGATCATGAGGTCGTAGTTGCCACGGTCAGTTCGCTGCGAGTACAGGAACGACGCACCATCCGGGGAGACGCTGGTGGCGCCCTGCATGCCGAGCCCGTCTGGTGAGAGCTCCTCGTCCTTCCCGGTCGCCAGTATCCGCCGAAACAGGCGAGGCGCGGAGCCGCGCACAGCGGAATAGATCAGCGTGCCGTGCGGTGCCCAGTGGCCCCTGACCTCCGTGCTCGGATCGGTGGTGATGCGCGTCTCGCTTCCGCGATTGAGATCGCGCGTCCAGATGTCGAAGGTCGAACTGCGAGGATCGACGCGCGAGAACAGCAGCGTGCGTTCATCCGGCGACAGGCGGATGAATAGATAGCCGCCACTCGCGCCGACCTGCGCCAGTTCGAGTCCGGTTCGGTCGAACGTCGCGAGCCGGCTGTCGTCCGTGTGCGCCTGGTACGCGATAACCCCCGTCCGGGATGCGGCGAACTGCGCCAGCCCGGTCGTCCGGAAATAATTGATCTGGTCGCCGACTACGATCGGATCCCCGCTGACCACACCGCTCGACAGATCGAAGCGACGCGCGACCAGCGTCGAATCGCTGGCATAGAGCAGATAGCCAGGGTCGACATACTGGACGTTCGACTTGACCTTCAGCACTTCGCGTGCGGCCCCCCCGAGGGTGAGCAACATGACCGAGGCGCTGCCGTCCAGTGTGGTGA
>JACDCA010000721.1 GCA_013694635.1 Acidobacteriota bacterium
CAACCAATTGGCCTGAGATCCTGCCCGAGCCCAGGAATCGGCCGTGGGGCGCCACCATCGACCGGATAAAGCGCAGGTTCCTGGTCCGGACCGATCGCGATGATGTCGCGGCCGTCCGGCGATACGACACGTGCGACATACGGGATAAGGCGCACGCCTTCAGCGGTAAAGGCGCGAGGATCGCTGCCGTCGAGGCTCTGCAGATATAGCCGCGAGCCACGGGCTGGCTCTGACGCTGAAACCACGATGCTGCGGCTATCGGGCATCCAGGCCGCGTAGGTGTGGGTCTCGAGAGCGCCGCGCGGCAGCGTCCGCGTTTCTCCGGGCCCGGTGGGCAGGAGGACCAGGCGTGTGGGGACACCTGGAGTGAGCGCGAGGGCGAATCGCCCGTCGGGGGACAAGCCGGCGGGGATCCCGCTGCCGAGCCTCACCGGCGGCCCGCCGTCCAGCGGGCGAAGGTTGATGCCATATCCCAGATCCCCGAAGAGAAAACGCTTGCCATCGGGGCTGAAGTCGATCGGGTAGGCGACGTCCTGCCAGGACAGATCGGTCTCACGCCCGCCGACTTGACCTGCCGCAAGTCCGACGCGCAGGGTGTATGGCGCGGCGAGTATCCGGCCATCGCTGGCAATGTCGTGCAACACCAGGCGCGGTGCTCCTCGCAACACGAGACGGACCGCCTGAGTCTGGATGGCGACGCAGCTGATCGTGCGGACGACGGCGTAGCACACCTCCTCGTCGTCCGGCGTCCACGCCAGGCCCGAGAGCGAAACCTGCTCCGGCGTCAGATTCCGCTTGGCCCGCGTCGCGACGTCAACAATGGCCGGCCACCCCCGGTCGTCCTCGTGCAGCGGATGCTCGTGGAAGGCGATCCGATCGCCGGCGGGTGAGAAGCGCGGCGACGACAGCCAACCCGCGGTCTCGTACAGCACCGTCCCGATCGGGAACTCGAGCCGCATTCGTCCACCCTCAGGCCGGACGACGGCGATGCGCCCATCCGGGGCAAAAGCGGCCTCGATGACGTGCTCGAGGATTTCCCGTGGAGCACCGCCGCCGAGCGGGATCTGCGCCAGCGTTCCCGACTGGATGAATAGATCGCGCCGCTCGGGCCGGGTCGCGATGGCCATCTCACCCGATCGAGAAACCGCGAGCAGGGCGGCGTCGGCAATCGGAGGAGCCGCCGACCTCGGACTGTCGAGACGAAACGAGTAGACGCGGTGAGGCTCGCTGTCCCAGACAGCGCTGTAGACGACGCTCTGGCCGTCGGGCGTGAAGCGGGCGGTGCGAATCTCGCCGCGGCGGAAGGTCAGCTGGGTGTAGTGCGGGAGATTGTCCGGAGTTGCGCGTGGTGCCAGACTTCTCGCGACCAGATAGCCGCCGGCGGCGGCCGCCACCAGCAGCAGGAGGCCGGCCACGATACGAGACCAGCGCGTGCGCGGCTTGACTCGCGGTGGGCCGGCGCCGCGGAGGCTCGACACGTCGCTGCCTGAGACTGCATCCAAAGCAATCGCGATATCCCGCGCAGACTGCATGCGCTCATCTGGATTCTTTTCCAGGCAGCGGCGGACGATGCGATCGAGCCCCTGTGGGATGTAGCTGCCGCTGTCCGAGAACTCTGGAATGTCCTCTTTCAGGATCGCGGTCATCGTTTCCGCCGCGGTGTCGCGCTGGAACGCTCGCCGTCCGGTCAGCAGTTCGAAGAGGACCGCGCCGAGCGCAAAGATGTCGGCGCGGTGGTCGACGCGCGCGCCGCGAACCTGCTCCGGCGCCATGTAGCCGACCGTGCCGAGGATCATGCCTGGCTCGGTGCCGCCGGCGACCGTTGCCGAATCCGGCGCGGCCGCGACGAGCTGCGCCGCCAGGCCGAAGTCAAGGATCTTGACCCGTCCGTCGCGGGTGATGAACACGTTCTCGGGCTTTAGATCCCGATGAACGATGCCTTTATCGTGCGCAGCGGCGAGCCCGTTGGCGATCTGGACGCCGATCTCGACCGCCTTGCGCGGCGTTGCGGCCCCGGCGTCCAGCCGCTGTCGCAGGGTCTCTCCTTCGAGCAGCTCCGTGACGGCATACGCCGTTCCGTCGTGCGCGCCGACATCGTGGATGGCGAGGATGTTCGGATGCGATAGCGCTGCGACCGCCCGAGCTTCGCGCTCGAACCGCGCCCGCCGATCGGGATCCTGCGCGAGTTGCGACGGAAGGATCTTGATGGCGACGTCACGCTCGAGTCGTGTGTCACGCGCGCGATACACCTCGCCCATGGCCCCGGCGCCAAGCGCCTCGGTGACCACGTAGGGACCGAGACGGGCGCCTGCGGCGAGGCTACTCATGTGGGTCGTGGCTGGATGCTAGCTGAGACCGGGGAAGAACTCCAAACTCCGTTACGCGTTTACCTGGCTGTGAAAGCCCGCGCGGCACGCCGGGGGCGCTGGACGATGCGGGGGATCTGGCACTGAGCGCGGATGCGGCAGAGGCTCGTGCCGCGATCGAATCCGGAGTCGGCAGGCTGCTCGCTCGCGGAGCCACTCCGATCGTGCTCGGTGGCGATCACTCCATCACCTATCCCGTCATGCGGGCGTTCCGCGGACACCTCACCGGGCTCACGATCGTGCACCTCGACGCGCACGGGGATCTGTACGACGAGTTCGAGGGGGATCGTTTCTCGCATGCCTGCCCGTTCGCGCGGATCATGGAAGAAGGACTCGCCAGCCGGCTGCTGCAGATCGGCATCCGCACGCTGACCGCTCACCAGCGCGAGCAGGCGAAGAAGTTCGGCGTGGAGATCTACGACGCGACGCGCTGGGCGGAGGCGCCGTTGGAAAGCGTGACTGCGCCGCTCTATCTGTCGCTCGATATCGACGTGCTCGACCCGGCGTATGCTCCCGGCGTATCGCACCCCGAGCCCGGCGGGCTGTCCACCCGCGAGGTGCTGTCGCTGATCCATCGGCTTCCGTGCGCAGTGTCCGGGGCTGACATCGTCGAATACAACCCGACGAACGATGTTCGCGACCTCACGGCTCGCGTGGCGGCGAAGATGATTAAAGAGGTGGTCGCTCGATGAGACTCGACGGCCTGCTTTTCACACGTCACCGGCCGCCGGAGGCCGTGGCCGTTGGCTTTTCCTGAGATGGCTGTTCTTGAGCCGGCCTCTTCGCCTCTCCAAAGGGATTCGAACTGAACCGGAAGACGCCGCCGATGAACCATTTGTCGGCGTGGTACTTGGTCTCTGTCAGGTCCGCGGTGGTCAGCGCGGAGGTCACCACCTTGTTGTTGATGTACTGGGGCTTAACGTGCCGTTGCGGGACGAACGGAATGCCGACCACCAGCGCCAGGTTCTGCCGATAAGTAATCGACACACCGCCGAATAGTCCCGGCAGCTCACTGGTTGCCCCTACACCCAGTGTGGGGCTGACTGCCAGCGGGCCAAACTCGGCGCTGCGTGACATCCAGGAGAAAAACACCGACGGTGCCGGCTTGACAGGAAAGTCCTGCCGGTCCTTGCTCGCGCCGGCATTGACGATGAACTCGCCTTCCCTATCCCCGGGTGTCAGGAATGGATCGTCGTCACGGTCGGGAACCAGCGCGATGCCGTACAGCGTTCGCCAGGAGCCCTGCGCGCCGGTGGTCAATATGAGCGTCCACGTCTTCTCGACGCTGTTGTCGGCTTTGAGGCGGTTGACGGTGACGACGAGCTCTTCCCCGGCGCGGATCACATACTCGACCGGAAGAACGTAGATCGTAGACGCCATGACGGCTCGGATGAAGCCTAGTTGCGTCCCGCTGCAGCCGGCAGCCGGCAGCGCCTGCTGGAGCTGGAGCATCAGCAGCCTCACCTTCGTTTCCGCGGTCGCGTTCTGAAGGTCCACAGCGACCTGCACCAGTTCGGCACAACCGAGAGGGTCCTCCGCTCTCGAAATGGCGACGGGCTCGAGGGGCGCCACCGGAATCGGACGTAGCACCGTCACGATGTGATACCGCACGTTTGGGGCTTTGTTGACCACGACGATGCGTGTTTCCGTGCCAGCAGGAACCTGGAACTCCCGCTTCGCGACGCCGGCCAAATCGATCGACCACTGGGCCGCGACGGGCTGTGCCACCAGGCC
>JACDCA010000727.1 GCA_013694635.1 Acidobacteriota bacterium
GGCTGTACGTATACCGGGTGACGTTGCCGATCACGTAGTCGCTCCCATCGAGCGAAACGATCCGGTCGAACTGGTCGACCGCCGTCACGCGTTGAATCACGAGCGACGGCTCGATCACGTGCTTGAATTTCTCGGCATACCCGTTGTTGGGCGTGTTCCAGATACGGTTGAAGACAGGACCGGTGATACGCGACTGAAAGTCGATGTAGGAGCGGCTGATGCTCTCGGGGACCTGCACCCGCTGCGCGTTGAGACTCTCGGTCCAGTACGTGCCGCGCCATCCGACCGAGGTGTTCACCGTGAGAAACTGCCAATTGCTGAGCGGGATGCGCAGGGTCGGGTTGACGTCCAGCCTGGTCAGCCCCTGGTCGAACAGTACCACCTCGTCATTGAGCGCCTTGCGTACGAACGTGACGTACTCCCCGGTGACCCCGAAGTACAGCGGACTCTTGCCGATGGGGCGTTCCCCGCGCGACAGGGTGAATCGCGGCAGGTTGCCGTCGCGGGTCAGCCGCTCGGGACCGTCGAAAATATCGCGCTGCTCGAGCGTCGCATTCAACACGTACTCACGCCAGTTGCCGCTGATGTTCCCGCCGAAGCGCCGTGTCCGGTTCGTGGCGTGATAGACGTTCTGCTGGTTGCGCTGCTGCGATTCGATGCTCGAAAAATAATCCGTGTAGGCGCGCGCGCGAAACCCGCCACCCAGGTTCTGTACCAGATCGCCGGTGATCGTGTAGCTCTGGATTGGGGTCGTCGTGACCGGCGTCCCGTTGATCAGCGTGGTGATCGACTTCTCGTTCAACCGGTAGACGCGCGCGTTGCCCTGCGATCCCGGGCTCATCGCGTACCGGTAACGTGCCCCCGCCCCCTGGCCCGTTTTGGTGAACCAGTCGTGCACGAACATGACGTCGTGGCTGCGGCCGAGGGCCCAGAAGAACCCATTGGTCAACTTCTGTCCCGCGTGCGTTGCCGTGCCGTATTGAGGAATGACGAAGCCCGTCGCCCGGTCGTCCTCCTGCATCGGGTAATAGAAGACCGGCAGGTAAAGCAGAGGCACCCCTTTGACCCGGAAGATCGCATTCGTCAACAGCACGTAGTCGTCGAGGTTGAGCGTCAGCGTTCCCGAGGAGACTTCCCAGCGCGGGGTGGGCTGCACGCACGCGGTGAAACCGCCGTTGACGATCTTGTACTTCGTGGGTCCGACCTTGTGCAGCTCATCTCCCCAGAAAAACGCGTAAGGCTCCTGCTCGCCGGCCGCCTGTTCAGGCGTGCCCTGACGCATGATCGCCGTGCCCGACGCCTTGTAGAACGTCCCGGTACGGGTTCGCGTGTTGAACTCTACGCGCTCGGCGGAGATGCGGTTGGTCCCCGACACGAACAGGACGTGGCCGTCAGCGACGACGCGCCCTTCGCTGCGGAACATCTCAACCTTGTCGGCGAACAGCTGGAGCTCGTCGCAGTCGATCTGCACCGGCTGCTCGACGCTCCCGGTGAGCACGAGGTGGTTCGGCGCCACCTGTGCGATCGTCGAATGGCGCATCTGTTCGAGCTTGCAGCCAGCCAGGCTCTGCGCTGAAGCGGGGATCGCGCCCGCATGCCACAGGACCACCGTGACGAAAGAAATCCAAAGCGAACTGAACGAAGTTTTATTCATGCCGCGGATGAGCAAGGATGGCAGGGTGCTGGCTCAGCGAAGAATACCACGCAGGGGACCCACGAGGAACATCGAGCCGGCAATGACGATGCGGCGCGAGAGGGTGCGCGCCAGAGCGACTGCGCGCATCGGATCCGGCTCGGCGTAAACGGCCGACGGAGGGGCAATCGACCGGGCGATCCTGGCCAGATCCTCGCTGGCGGCGGCCCTCGACCCCGCCGCGGTCGTGCAGACGATGGCGGAGGTGACCGGTGCGAGCGCACGCAGCATCCCCGCCGCATCCTTGTCCGCCATCGCACCAAAAAGCAGGGCGGCTTCCTCCCACGACGAATCCCTGAGGTACTGGGCAAGGGCGTGGGCGCCGGCCGGATTGTGCGCCGCGTCGAGCAGAAACTCGTGCTCGCCGTCGCTCACCAGCTCGAGCCTCGCGGGCCAGAAGACGTGCTCGATCCCGTGGCGCACCGCACTGTCGGGAATCGCGATGCCCTTCGACGAGAGCACGTCCGCGAGCCCCACGGTGACGGCAATATTGTCCTGCTGGTGACGTCCGCGGAGCGCCGGCGTGACTCCCACGAGTTGCCGTCCTCGTGAGACGGGGGCGTTCCGTTCCGCCGCAACGGCGAGGATCTCCCGCTCGGCTTCCGCCGGCAGGGGCCCGAGGACGAGGGGGACGTTCGGCTTGATGATTCCGGCTTTTTCACGCGCAATGGCCGGCACGGTTCCGCCCAGCAGCGCTTCGTGATCGACGCCGATCGACGTGATGGCGGTTGCCACAGGCTGGATGACATTCGTGGCGTCGAGGCGTCCTCCCAGGCCGGTTTCGATCACGGCGACCGCGACACGCTCCGCTCGAAACAGCACGAACGCCGCCGCTGTGGCGCATTCGAAGAAGGTAGGGGAGAAAGACTCCCCGACCGCGTTCTGCAGGTGGAGGACCGCCTCTCGAACGGCTGTGACCGCTGCCGCGAGGGCCTTCGTGTCTATGGGCGCTCCCGCGACGACGAACCGTTCCTCGAGTCGCTCGAGATGCGGGGAGGTGTACCGCGCCGACCGATGCCCCGCGCGATGCAGCGCAGTTTCGAGCATCGCCGTCACGGAGCCCTTCCCGTTGGTGCCGGCGATGTGAACTGAACGGAAGTCGTGCTGCGGATTCCCGAGGGCCGCGACGAGCCTCGTCATGTTCTCGAGGCCGAACTTCATGCCGAGCCGTTCGAGGCTCAGAAGCCAGTCGATCGGGTCAGTCAACGCTCACGGCCGCTGCTGCGACGGCTGGCGCCACTTCGGCGGGATGCTGCGCCCCAACGGAAAACCTGAGCAGCCGGCCGATCGTGTCTTTCATTTCGCGACGATCCACGATCATGTCCAGCATTCCCCGCTCGAGCAGAAACTCGCTGCGCTGAAATCCTTCGGGAAGTTTCTGGCGGATGGTCTGTTCGATGACACGCGGGCCGGCAAATCCAATCAACGCCTTCGGCTCCGCGATGTTCACATCGCCAAGCATGGCGAAGCTGGCGGTCACGCCGCCGGTGGTGGGATCGGTCAGCACGGACACATAGGGCAGCCGCGCGCGGTCCAGCCGCGCCAGCGCGGCGCTGATCTTGGCCATCTGCATCAGCGACAGGGCCCCCTCCATCATGCGGGCTCCGCCGGATGAGGACACGATGACCACGGGCAATCGCTGTGCGATGGCGCGCTCGATCGCGCGCGTGATCTTTTCGCCGACCACCACGCCCATGCTGCCGCCGATGAACCCGTACTCCATCGCGGCGACCGAGCAGCGGATCCCGTGAATGTCGCCCGTCGCCGTGATGACTGCATCGTTCATACCGGTTGCCGCGATCGTCGTCTCGAGGCGTTGCCGGTACGGTTTCGTATCGCTGAAGTGCAGGGGATCGGTCGATTGCAGCCCGCGATCGTGCTCCTCCCATGCGCCGTCGAAGAACATCGCCAGACGCTCCGCGGCGTTGATGCGGAAGTGATGCGCGCACTTCGTGCAGACGCTGAGACTCGCCGCGAGATCCTTGTTGTAGATGATCTCAGAGCAGGACGGGCACTTGACCCAGAGCCCCTCCGGCACGCGGCTCTTGTCCGCCGGCGGCTCCATGGGTTTCTTCGGTTTCTTGAACCAGGACATCTGATGAGGAGGTTACAACAAGGCGGGAGGATGGCGTTACCGGGGAACGTAGTACCTGGTTCCCTTGCCCATGGAGCGCAGCTGCCGCTCCAGGTCCGCCGTCGCCTCGTCTCCCCACGACAAGTCGAAGTGGGAGGTTTCGACGACGAGGAGGGGCGTGGCCGTGTAATGGAAGAAGAAGTGGTTGTACGCCTCGTTCAACTCCTGCACGTACTCGTCGTCCAGGTGGGGAGAGTCCGGGACGGCCCGCTCCCGCTCGTGCAGTCGTTTTCGCAGAAGATCTGTCGGGCTCTGGAGGTAGACGACCAGGTCGGGTGCGGGGATGTCCTGCGCGAGCAGCTCGTAAAGACGCTGATAGATGAACAGCTCGTTGTCGTCCAGGTTCAGATACGCGTAAATCTTGTCGCGCTCGAACAGATAGTCACAGACGGTCAACTGGCTGAACAGATCGCTCTGGCGGAGGGCCGTTTGCTGGCGATGCCTCGACAGCGTGAAGAACAGCTGCGCCTGAAACGCTGCTCCGGGACGTTGGCCATGAAAGTCAGGCAGAAACGGGTTTTCCGTCTCGTCGAGCACGGTCGCGCCATCGAGCCGTGCGGCAAGACGATCGGCGAGCACGGATTTTCCGAGACCGGCAGGACCCTCGATCGCGATGTAGCGGAAGTCCAAGACTGGGCCTTGTTATAGCATTGTCCAGTGCGGATCGAGCGGATGGAGCTGCGGTTGCTGCGTCTTCCGCTCGTCAGGTTTTTCGAAACGAGCTTCGGTCGTGTGCACGACCGCTTCTTCGTGCTCGTCACCGTCGAGGGAGATGGCGCTACCGGCGTCGGCGAGTGCGTCGCCGACAGCAACCCGTTTTACAGTCAGGAAACCACCCGGACGGCGTGGCACATCATCACTGAGTTCATCGCGCCGACCGTGCTCGGCCGCGACTTTTCGCACCCACGGGACCTGTACCCGGCGCTCGGCATCATCCGCGGGCACAACATGGCGAAGGCCGCTGTCGAGATGGCTTTCTGGGACATGTTCGCCCGCAGCGAGTCCCAGCCGCTCTGCCGCGTGCTCGGCGGGTCGGACGCGCTGATAAGGACGGGTATCGCCTCGGGCGTCTCGATCGGAATCCAGAATTCGCTCGAAGAACTGGCCGAGCGCGTCGCCGTCGAGCTCGAGGCGGGATATCGCCGGATCAAGATAAAGGTGAAGCCCGGCTGGGACATTGCGGCGGTCGAAACCGTGCGTGCGCGGTTCGGACGCGTTCCGCTGATGGTTGACGCGAATGCCGCGTATCGCCTGGACGAGGCGCCGGCCCTGGCGGCGCTCGACCGCTTCGAACTGATGATGATCGAGCAGCCTCTCGACTACGACGACCTGCGGGACCACGTCCGGTTGCAGCAGCAGATCCGTACGCCGATCTGCCTCGATGAGTCGCTGCACACCGTCAAGATCGCCGAGGAGGCCATCGAAACCGGGGCCTGCCGGATCATCAACATCAAGCCGGGGCGCGTCGGCGGACATCGCGAGTCGATCCGCATGCACGATATGGCCGCCAGCCGCGGCATCCCGGTGTGGCACGGCGGGATGCTCGAGAGCGGCATCGGCCGTGCGCATAACATTCACCTCTCGACGCTGCCGAACTTCACCCTGCCGGGTGACGTCGCGGCGAGCCGGCGATATTACGCACCCGATCTGATCGATCCCGAGATCGAAGTACGGGGCGACGGCACGATCGCGGTGCCCACCGGCCCAGGCATCGGCGTGACGATCGTCCAGGATCGCATCGAAGCCGCGACGGAAGAAAGGGTCGAGCTTCGTCCTACGCATTGAACCCATGAGTCAGCACCCATCGTCCACCGCTCGCCGCTGCGCGAGCGCAGTCTTCGTTGCAACCCTTCTCGCGACGGCGTGCAAGACCACGCCGGAGCCGGCGAAGGGGCCGCACGCGATTCCGTTCGAACAGAAGATGGCCTGGATCCTCGAGCTCGAGGACCGCCGGATTCTGCGCAGGGAGGCACCGCCTGCTCCACCGGTCGAACCCGTCCGCCGTGGACGGTCGCCTCAGGCCGCGCCCGCGCCGCCGGCAAGCGGGGACCTCGTCGTCCTGATCACCGATGTGGACGCGCGGATCCGCCGTCGCGCCGCCCTGGCACTCGGTCGGGT
>JACDCA010000733.1 GCA_013694635.1 Acidobacteriota bacterium
GACCCACATGACGGCTAGCCCCGCCGCGTTATTGGCGACCAACGCGAGATGCCGGCCGTCGGGCGAGAAGGCGACGAACGTAGCCGCGGGAGTGAAGGTCACCGCGCCCGGGGGGGCGAGCGTGAATTTCACCGGCGTGCCCTGGGGGACATCAGCGCCGCGATCGCGTTTCAGCGCGAGTGCCGACACCACGAGCAGCGCAGTCGTCGCGACCGCCAGAAGCGTCCACGGAAGCCATCCGCTCGAGCCTCGTCGTGAGGCGATTGACGCCGCGTGGCGTTGCGTGGCTCCGGTGTCCTGCAGAGCCGCGAGGGTGTCCTCGATCTCTATGCGGGCGTCGGCGATGTCGTGCAAACGCCGTCGCGGATCCTTCGTCAGACACCGGCGAAGCAGCTGCTCGACCCGATCGGGAGCGTCGCCTGGCAGCGCCTTCCAGTCCGGCTCCTGGCCGAGAATTGCGGCGATCGAATCAGAGACGGTCTCGCGGCCGAACACGCGCTGACCGGTCAGCATCTCGTAGATGACGCAGCCGAAGGCCCAGATGTCGGATCGTTTGTCCACCGCGCGCCCACGGGCCTGCTCCGGGCTCAGGTAGACGGCGGTTCCGAGGATGACCCCTTCGACCGTGCCCGCATACGTCAACGTCGGCGAATTCGCGATCGACGAACCAGACGTATCACCGCCATCGAACCGCGCGAGACCGAAGTCCACCACCTTCACCGCGCCGGCAGTGTTCAGCATGATGTTGGCCGGTTTCAGGTCGCGATGTACGATGCCCTTCTCGTGCGCCGCTTCCAACGCCTCGGCGATCTGCCGGGCAATCACGAGGGCATCGTCCACAGGCAGACGTCCCGCGGCGGTGATGCGATCGGCGAGGGTCTCACCTTCGATCAGCTCGAGGACGAGTGCGCGATAGCCGTCGGCGTCCTCGACGCCGTAGATCGCGCCGATGTGCGGGTGATTGATCGACGCCAGGACGCGCGCCTCACGTTCGAACCGCGCGCGCCGTTCCGGATTGTCGAGAAACGCGCCGGGCAGGACCTTGATCGCGACGTCGCGTCCGAGTTTCGGATCACGGGCGCGATAGACCTCCCCCATGCCGCCCGCGCCGAGCCGGTCGACGACTTCGTAATGGGCGATCTTCATCGTTCGGGCCGAGCGAACAGCTGGCGGTAGCGCTCCCACGCGGATCGGACGTCACCCAGGATGTGCTGGTACGCTGGATCGCTGCGCAGGCCATCCCAGTTCCGGTCGCGGCTGAACCACGGATAGTTGTGGTTACCAAGTTCGACGGCGCGGCGAAGCCATTGCAGCGCACGGTCCCTCTCGCCGAGCAGCGCAAACACACCGCCCAGCCAATAGGACTCGTCACCGTCGAACGTTTCATGTGGCTGCAGTGCGAAGATGGATGGATCGATCCGATCCCGCTCTCCGCGCGCGGCAAAGAGGTACGCCGCCAGCGCCGGGACGGCAGGTTCCTGCAACTGGTTGTTGAACCGGATCGCGCTGGTAAATGCCTGCTCGGCCTCCTCCATGCGCCCTTCGTAGTACAGGAATTTGCCGAGGTAGGCCCGAGCCTTCGCATGCTCCAAGGTCCGTGCGAAGGTCATTGCCTCGGTCGCTTCCGATGTGCGGCCGAGGTACAGCAGCGTGCGTGCGTGCATCCAGCGCAGGCGGCGCGACGTGGGATTGAGTGCCCGTGCGCGCCGGTACGACTCTTCCGCCAGGTCCACGAGGCCGGCGTAGTGATAGGCGTAGCCGAGCATGTCCCAGGCAAAGTCTGAGTTCGGGGCGAGCTCGACGCTGCGCCGAAGCGTGCGCACCGCGTCTTCGCTGCGCCCACCTTGCGAATATGCCCCGCCGAGGGCGATCCACCCCTCCGCAAGTTGGGGGTCTTGCGCGAGCGCGCGTTCCGCCATCGCTCGTGCGCTGACGAGGTTGGCATGGGCATTTTCGTTGAAGTTGACGCTCTCGTAGAAAAGAAGGAGGCTGAGCAGCGCGTGGGCGTGCGCAAAAGTCGGGTCCAGCGCGATGGCCTGGTGCAACAGCTTCTGCCCCTGGTGCAGGCTCGCGCGCAATGACCGGACGGAATACTCCGTCCAATGGAACCGGGCGCTCACGTAGAGGTCGTAGGCCTCGGCCGACGTCGTAATCGGAGACGCGAGCGACTTTTGCTCGGCGGCGGACAGCGGTACGCTGAGGCCATCCACCACCTGCTGCGCCATGTCGTCCTGGAATCGCAGCATGTCATCGGCGCGCAGGTCGTATCGCCCGGCCCACTTGATCGTGGTCTGCTGACCCTCGACGAGCTGCACGGAGACACGAATCACATCGCCAATACGATTGAACGTGCCGTCCAGTACCGACTCCACCTCGAGCTCGCGTGCGACCTGCGCGGGTTCGGCCGGCGCCTTCACGTACTTCAGCACCGAACTCGTCGGGCGCACGGCCAGATGATGCAGCGCCGCGAGACGACCGATGATCGCGTCGGCCATGCCGATGCCCCACGTTTCACGTCCGGTTTCGCCAGCAAGATCCCTGAACGGCAGCACGGCCACGGTCCGCAGCGCGGGTGCGACGGCGGCTGCTGTTCGTCCCGAATCCGAGCGATGGAGCCGCAACAGGTCGGCCCGAAGATCCGCCGCGCTCTGATATCGCAGGTCACGCTCCTTTTCCAGTGCCTTGTCGATGATTCGTGCGAGCTCTCCCGTCGCCTGTCGATTCAGTCGCGTCACGGGCTCGGGCGTTCCGCCGAGAATGGCCGCGAAGATGACAGCGCTGCTGCTGCCCCCGAAGGCCATCCGGCCGGTCGTCATCTCGTACAGAACCGCACCGAAGCTGAAGAGGTCGGTGCGCCGATCCAGCGACTCGGCGCGCGCCTGCTCCGGCGACATATAGGCAACCGTACCCATCGTCGCTCCCGGATGCGTCAGCGGGTTGCCGCCTCCAACACCGGACATCGTCGCTG
>JACDCA010000737.1 GCA_013694635.1 Acidobacteriota bacterium
TCTGCAGGAGGCAGGCGTGTCAAATAACGATCACGGCATCACCGACGACATCCGCAAACGCGAGGAAGAGTATTTTCGCCGGAAGGACCGCGAGCTCATCGAAAAGATGCGGCACGCGTCAGACGGCGCGAAGGCGCGCAAGGCGCTCGAGGATGAAACCGGGATTCACGATCCCGCGATGCTCAAGGAGCTCGATGACCTCGGGTTCACACCGGAGACGATTGCCCTGCTGCCGCTGATTCCGCTTCTGCAGGTGGCGTGGGCGGAGTCGGGCGTCAGCGCCGCCGAGCGCAAGGCCATCCTGGAGCTGGCGCGGGCGCGCGGCATCGCGGACGGGTCCGTGGCGGACCACCAGCTGAAGACCTGGCTCGAGCAATCGCCGCCGGCCGACACGTTCCGGAAGGCCAGACGCCTGATCGGTGCGATGGTCGAGCATCCCGAACAGGGGCACGCGGATATCACCGCGGAGGACCTGCTCAAGTACTGCGAAGAAATCGCCCACGCCTCCGGCGGTCTGTTCGGCATCGGCTCGGTGTCAGCCGAGGAGCAGGCCGCGATGCAGCAGATCGCCGCCGAATTGAAAAGGAGATAGCTGGAAGCTTTACTGCGTAGACCTCTTCATCTTCACCATGGTGAAGATGACCGCCGACGGGTATTGCTTCGAATGGTGAATCGTGTTGTGCGCGACGACCGGCTTTGATTCGTCGTAGTTGTTGCCGCCGGTGTTGAGATTGCGATCGAAGCGCGGGAAATTGCTGCTCGACACTTCGATGCGGACGCGATGGCCGGGTGCGAAGTAGTTGCTCGTGTTGAGCGGCTGCAGTGTGACCTTGTAGACCTTCCCCTTCTCCATCCACACGGGTGGACGCGTATATCCGTCGCGATAGCGCAGGCGCTGAATCGACTCGTCCAGGTTGTACGCGCGTCCGTCGGGATACACGTCGAGCACCTTGACGGTGATGTCGGTGTCTTTCGCATCCGATGAGACGTAGATCGTCGGCGTGATCGGCCCGCTCAGCTCCACACCGTCTTTGAACGGCTCCGACGAATACACCAGCACATCGTCGCGACCTTCATTCTTTCGCTGGTCGAAGGATCCCGCAGTAATCGCGTTCCCGGTGCAGCAGACGTTACCGCCGTACGAGGGCACGGGGTTCATCGGGTCGTAGGCGAAGGAGTCCGGCTTGTCAGCCGCGGGCACCGTCGCCGCGAGCGTGCCGTCGCCGTTCAGGGTATTCGCGCGCCCGTTGCTCGAGAGGTAGAGCGTCATCGGCTGCGCGCCGGCCGGAGGCCATGTGTCAGACGCCTGCCACTTGTTCGAGCCCATCGTGAAGTACGTGACCTTCGGCAGCGTGGCCAGGCGCCCGCCCTCCTGCCCTTTCAGGAAGCGATCGAAGAACCCGTACATGATCTCCTGGTAGTCGAGCCGCGCGTCACCCATGCTCCGCTCGCCGACGACCGTGTTCTCAGCCGCTCGCGTGTACGCGCAATGCGCGACCGGCGCGATGATCGCCCACTGCTGATCGCCGACCTCCTTGGGCGCGGTTTTACGCACGTGGTTGAACGCCGCCAGGTTCGGACCAACCGAGACGTCGTACCAGGACATGTACCAGAGCCCCGGGACGTTGATCGGCATGTTGTCGTGCCAGAGGCCACCCTTGTACCAGGCGGGATCGTTCGGCGTCCGCTGGATCATGCGTCCGCCGGTCGCGACCTCCATCGGATCCGCGAAAACACCGCGCGGCGCCTCGACATTCTTCATGATGTCCTGCACCGGGAGATGCGCGAGTGCCTTCGACCAGTCGACGGCGGGCATCTGCGGCGCAAGGTCGAAGAGACGCGAGGCTGCGACAAGATCCGCCTGCGGCGTGTTCGGCGGAAACATCGGGCGGACCTGGTTCTGCTGCCCGTAGATCCAGGTGATGAACAGCATCTGCACCGCGCCGCCGCGGTACCAGTTGCCCTGCTCGAAGTACGGACCCACGCGTCCGATGCCGGCGCCAAATCCCTGGACGTTCATTGCCGCGAATGCCGGATGCCCCTGCGCCGCCACCGCCGGCTGATACTCGGCCGTCGACGAACAGCCGGTGGCGCCGACCTTCCCATTCGACCATTCCTGCGTCCCGAGCCACGCCATTGCGTCATGGCCGTCGGTCGCGGGGGGCCCCAGGATGTCGTAATTACCCTCGGAGAAGAAATGTCCCCGCTCGTTCTGGACGACGTATGCGTAGCCACGCTTGATGGCCGTGATCGCTGCCGACATGTCGGAGGGGACCCGGTTCCGGACGTCCCAGTAGTTGAAGTTGTAGGGGGTCTTCACGAAGACGATGGGGACTTTGCCGCTGGCATTCTTGGGACGGTAGATGTCGGTGGCAAGCCGGACGCCGTCCCGCATCGGCATCATCACCTTCCGATCGACGACGGCCAGGGACTGAAGCTCCCGCTCGAGCTGCCAGCGCCGTTCCATCTGTTCGGCCGTCATCTGACCGCCACCTTGCGCGGGCAAGACCGCCGAGGCCGCGACGAGGGCCAGGGAGAGGGCGACAACAAGGCGACGGGTGATTACGTACATGGCGCGCTGACCTCCGTTTTCAATCGGCCTATCGGCTTATCGGCCCATCGGTTCATCGACAGTCGGGGCGATCGGGGTCTCTGACCAGCGTTTCGAAGATGGACCGATAGGCCGATAGACCGATAGACCGATGATCGCGCTATCCTACCCGCGATCAGGAGCAGTTCAACCATGATGATTCACGTCGCAATTCTCGTGTTCACCCTGGCGTTCGTACCACAAACCGCCGACAACGCCGCCTTGAACGAGGA
>JACDCA010000764.1 GCA_013694635.1 Acidobacteriota bacterium
TCACGGCACACCCCGACATCAAGGCGGTGTTTGCCACCAACGACCAGATGGCGCTCGGCGCGGTGGAGGCGATCGCGGCGAGAAGGCCGCAGGGCGCGATTGCGATCATCGGTTTCGACGCCACCGCGGAAGCTGTCCAGGCCATCCTCGAAGGGCGGATGTCGGCCAGCGTGGCGCAGCGTCCTTTCGAGATGGGACGCCGGAGTGTCGAAGCCGCTCTTGCCCTTCTCGACGGAAAGGCCGTGGACCCGCGGATCGACACCGGCACGGAACTGATCACCGCCGAAAACGCCGCGCGCTTCAAGAAATGACGGCATTCACGGTCGCCGCCATCCTTTTCCTCGCCGCCGGTGCCCACCCGTCATCCCGGCTCGATCATCGTTTCATCCTGCCGGTGGGCGGCGAGGCGGTCGCCTCCATCACCGCGGGATGCGACCGGTGTGACTGGGGCCTGGCGGGTCGCGAAGCGGTGGTCGTGCGCGTGACGGTCGACGGGGACTATTCACAACATCTCATTCTCGCCCGCGGTGCGTCACCGGCCTCGTATCGACTCATGCTGGGAAGGCTGGCCGCCGGACCGCACCGGCTGACACTGGAACGCGACACCGAGCGATCGTCGAGAGATGCCGGAGCCATCAAGGTCCAGGCCCTCTCGGTGCATGCCTTTCGTGAAGGCACGCCGGAGCATGAATGGCTGTCTCATGCGCCGTTTCTCTACGCGCGGCCCGGCACCGTCGAACGGTTCAGCGACCTCCCGGTGATGATGTGGGTCGAGCGCACGCCACCGCCCGCGGATGACTTCCGATACACGGTCATCTTCACGCACGAGGACGGCGGTACGCCGACCGATCGGCTGATGGCGACGTGGGGCCGCACCACCGACATCGAGTTCGTCTACTCGACGGGGCGCGCGCCTGACGGCGTGATCCGTGAGGAGATCCAGGGGAAGAATCACGAGATTCTTCCGTTTCGCGGCAGGCGTTTCGGCGCTCACCCGCTGCTCTGGGTCGCGACCGACAACAACATGGTCGCCGACAGCGGCCCCGAGACGATCAGGTTCGGACTCGCGCCGGAGCTCGTGTCTCTCGAGAACGTCTCGCGCGAAGCGGTGATGGACGCCAATCCCTGGACCTATTCGGTGATGTCGGCGGAGCTTCGCCGGGAGGGACGCCTTGACCCGGCCGCGAAGCCGGGGTCCGCGAAGGTGCCTGACTCGCGCCGTTTCGCCTATCTCGAAGGCTGCGGCGAGCTCGATCGCGCCACCGCCGCCTTTGACGTGGCAATCCGCGCAGGCGGCGGCGCAACCGAATGGCACGCCACGGATCGCGGGGACCCGCGCTTCCGCATTGCGCGCAGCGGGTGCTTCCGCGCCGCGGTGCCGCTGCCGCCGGGCACGACCGTGGGGATGATCACCGGGGTACGGATGCGCGCCTTCACGCGACCGCCGCGCGAGGATGAGCCGGCACTTCCACCTGGCACCGGTCGCGTCACGCTGCAGAGGCTGAACGGCGTCTTCATGCTGGACCAGCGGTATCGTCCCGGGACACCGCGGTTGCGCTGGGCGGGGACTATCGAGACGCGCGGCGAGGCGGAGGCTGTGCGGGTACCAGTTCCACCGTCCGCAGGCCGGACCCGCTGATCTCGAGGGTGGCCGAGCCGTTCGATACCGTCAGCGGCCGCTGCGCCTCCTCGAGCAGATTCAGTTCATTCGCCTGGAGAATGCCGCCAGGAATGCGCAGCTCGCCGGACGCGCCGCTGACTGATGGGTTGAACAGCCGTACGGTAAGCGATTCGCGCACGTCCGTTTTTTTCAGCGCGCTGAGCACGACCCCACCCTCGCTTGCGGTGATCGACAGCATGTCCGCCCTGGGCGCGAGCCGCTGGCCTTTCGCGATCCCCCCGGTCTGACCCTCCGGCACGTCCGCGATCGCCATGCGAGCGGGGGCCAGGAACGCCGATGCGCCGGCGTAGAGCTCCACTGGCGCTGGTGCCTTCTCCAGCGGCTCGAACGCGAGGCTGAACGCGTGACTGCCTATGCATTGCGCACCGGGCGCTGCCAGCCCCGGGCCCGCGTGCCCGTGTGGGCGGGTGGCGAGGTCGTCGCGTGACAGATCGCCGACACACCGGAGCAGCGTTACCGCAATCTGCGCCGGTTCCTCCATCAGCACTTCGTACTCGGTCAGCCCCTGCACGTACACCGCGGCCCCGCCTACCGCGGCGCAGGCGACGAAGGACTGCATGGGAGCGGAGGTGACCGGCACTTCCGTGCGGATCTGCGCGGGGGCATCGCGCCGCGTGGGACGCGCAATCACGCCAAACGCGGTGTCGGACACGGCTTCGGAGGGCTCCCGCAGCCCTGCCGGGAACGCGATCCGCAGGCGGTGGTCCCGAGCGCCATTCTCGATCCGTACGTCCCACTGCGCGCGCCGGGAGCCGGCGTCCAGCGTGATCTCGACGGTCACCGGTACGCCGATGACGTCGCTGGCGCGGCGGCGCCGGTCCGTCGTTGCCGCGGCCGGCAGCGGCAGCGTACCGGTGATACGCAGGCGGCCCCGCAACGGTCCGGCGTGGACCTCGGTCACCGACACCTGCTGGAGATCCGCGCTCTCGACGAGGCGATCGGTCGCTGGCGGCGAGTAGTTGTACTCGTCGCCCACATCCCCCTGGTCGATGAGCGCACCGCAGTGACCGTACGTTTTCCCGCTGCGCTTGTCGACGATCGTTGCCGTCCCGTCGTCGGCGACCGTGATGCGCAGGGTGTCGTTCTCCAGCGATCGTGCGGCGGTCGTGACGAGCGCCGCCGTCTGCAACCGTGACGGCGCGCCGATGTGGAGGTCGAGAGATGCATAGCCGCAGCCCGGCAGCTCGACCAGCGCGGCAAACCGGACACGCTTCGCATGAAGCGCCCAGGGCGTATCGAGCCTGCTCCTGATCCAGCTGATGACATCTGTTTCCTCGAGAATCTGCAGCGGCACACTGGTGCCGTCCGGCAGCGAGGCCGCCGTGATCGTCGAGCCTTCCGGATGAAAGACGACGGGCGCGTCGAGCGCCTCGGCGTCCATGTGACGATGGGGTTCGGCGTTGCCGAAGGGCAGATCGACGGAGCCTTCGACCACGCCGACGCGCGGATGTCCGGACGTCTGGAAGAACACCGCGCGCACCCTGTCTGTGGCCGCGGGAGCGACGCGCCGCGCGAGCGACACCGCCGCGCGCTCGATGAGGTCGTCCGCCACCTGCCCGGCCCTGGCAAAGCGTGACATGTTCTCGTCATGCACTTCGTCGATGCTGCAGCCGCAGATGCTGTCGTGCGGATGGTTCTGGAGCAACACCTTCCAGGCGTATTGAAGCGCTGCCGCGGGATAGCGGTCGCCGAGCATCCACGCCCAGGTGCTGAGCGGCTCCCCCCACCGCTCCAGGGCGTTCTGGACCCGCGCATTCGCCTGTTTCAGATATGTGCGCGCCGACAGCACCCCCGGCAGAAGCGGCGCGTATTGCTCACCGCCACGCAGCTCTCCCCGGATCACCTCGAGCGACGACGCGTCGCCGGCGGCGGCGGTCCGGACCGCGTGGACGTATGCAGGGAGTGTTGACTGGCGGATCGTGTGAGACCGCTGCCGCAGCGCTGTGACGAGTGCCGGAATCGTCTCCTGCGGCTCGACGTGATCGAGGCCGTTCATGAGCAGCACGACACCGTATTTCGTGCGCGACGCTTCGCGTTCGATCGCGGCTTCGGTGCGCTGTACCATCTGGTCGGGAACCAGCGCGACGCGCGTGGCGTTGCAGTAACCCTCGGGTGGCAGGTGCATCATCAGGACCCGTGAGCCGTCAGGCGCCTCCCACCAGTACTCCGCCCGCGGCCCGCCGAACCCGCGCCAGAGGATCGCGTTGTCGAGGCCGAACTGCCGGAGGATCTGCGGCATCTGCCCCACGTGGCCGAACAGATCCGGCAGATAGCCGACCGGCATGGATTCACCGAAGGACCGCGCGACGGCGTGGCCGAGCGCGAGGTTCCGCACCAGCGATTCGCCGCTCACGAGAAACTCGTCGGGCATGACGTACCACGGGCCGACGAGCAGCCGACCCGACCGGACCAGCTCGCGAAGGTCCTCGGCCCGCTCGGGCCGGATCTCCAGGTAATCCTCGAGCACGATCGTCTGCCCGTCGAGATGGAAGTACGTATAGCCGCTGTCGGCGTGAAGCATGTCGATGACACGGTCCACGAGGTCGACGAGGCGGAGCCGGAACTGTTCCCGCGTCAGATACCACTCGCGGTCCCAGTGCGTATGTGAAATGAGGTGGACGTCGATCATCCTTTTACCGCCCCGGCCGTGAGGCCGGCGATGAAATACCGCTGCAGCAGAACGAACGCCGCCACCACCGGCAGCAGCCCGACAATGCTCGCCGCGGCAACAATATGCCATTCCGTCTCGTACGCCCCCTGGAGGCTGAAGAGACCGACCGGCACCGTGAAGCGTTCCTGGGCGTCCAGCAGCACGAGCGCCAGCGAGAATTCGGCCCAGTACGACGCGAGATTGAAGATCGCGGCAGCGGCGAGGCCGGGGCCGGCCAGCGGCAGTGCAATCGCCCGAAACGTGAGCCAGCGTCCCGCGCCGTCCACGCGTGCGGCGTCGAAGAGCGCCGGAGGGAGTGCGTCGAAGAACGATTTCATCAGCCAGATCGTGAGCGGCACCTGCAGGGACGCATAGACGAGGACCAGTCCCGCATGGGTGTCGACGAGGCCGAGGCGCTGCATCAGGCCGTAGATAGGCACCAGCAATACGACCGGCGACAGCATCTGCATCCCGAGCAGGGCGCCGAGGATCGGTCCGCGGGCGCGAAATCGCTCGCGTGAGAGCACGAACGCCGCCGGCAGCGAGACGGCAAGCGTGAGCAGCGTCGACAGACCCGCAACCTTGAAACTGTTCCACAGGTACCACGGCACCTGCGTCCGCAGGAGTGCAAAGACGTAGTTGGCCGTCGTCGGATCGTCAGGAATCAGCCGTGGCGGGTACTGGTAAACGGCCGACTTCTCCTTGAACGACAGCGACAGGAGCCACAACTGCGGCACGAGAAACACGAGCGTGATCGCGACCAGCGCGGCGACGTACGGCCAGCGCGATCCATACCGCGCGCTGCCGCTCACGCGGTCACCCGCGCGGGTCGTGCCGGGCGCCCGGCGGCGAGCCGCGTCGCGAACCAGATCAGCGGCACGTTGAACGCCAGCATGACCACGGCCGTCGCGGCCGCCATTCCGGCATCGAGGTCGTAGAAGGCGAGCCGGTACATGAACAGCGATGCGACCTCGGTCTGCCGTGCGGGGCCGCCGCCGGTGAGCGGCAGAATCAGATCGAAGGTATTGAAGGTGTAGAGCGTCACGAGCACGGCGTTGAGCGCGATCACCGGCGCAACTGCGGGCAGCACGACCACGCGCAGCCGCTGCGACATCGAGGCCCCCTCGAGATCGGCGGCTTCGTGCAGCTCGCGGGGAATCCGCTGGAGTCCCGCGTACTGCAGCACCATGCTGAATGCACACCCGCGCCACGTGTTCGCGATGATGAGCGAGACGACAGCGAACGACCCGGTCGAGAGCAGAGGCAACGGGCCGACGCCGAGCGCCGTGAACCAGTAGTTCACGAGCCCGGAGCGATTCTCCATCAGCAGAATCTTCCAGAGCACGCCGACGAGGACGCCCGGGACCACCCATGCGCTGACGACGGCCACGCGGGCCGCAAGACCGCCCGGCACGCGCCTTCGCCTCGCGCCGTCCATCAGGTAGGCCATGCCGAAGCCGAGACCCAGTTGCAGCACGACGCTGGCCACGACGAAGAGGCACGTGATCCCCATCATCGGCCAGAAGTGCGGATCGCGGAAAAGCTCCGTGAACGACTCGAGGGTATAGCCCGCGCCGCGCTGCCCTGTGGTCGCGCGGGTGAACGCCAGCCGGATCAGCTCGAAGATCGGATAGAGCACGAAGAGCCCGGCGAGCGCCGCCGCGGGCGCGAGCCAGGCGCGGGGCATGGGGCCTCGACCTGGGAACAACACCCAGGCAATCAGACCCGCGGCGAGCACGATGGGCACCCAGGCGAGGAGGTCGAGTCCAGCGCGGCGTGCCGGCGCGGCGTTTCGCCGCTCCCACGCCTGCAGCACGTTGGCATACGCCGCGTCTACCGCGGCTTCGGGGGTGCGATCACCCGATATCGCGTAGCCAATGGCCAGCTGCAACTCCGTCGAGATCGCCGGATACATCGGGACGGCCGGACGAGCCTGGCCGCTCGCGACGATTTCGCCGAACCGCGCGTACCACCCTTCCCGGAATGTCGGGAACTGCTGATAGACGCTTCGGCGTACCGGCAGGTGCCCCGTTGCTTCGCTGATGCGTGCGGCATTGGCCGGAGCCTCGACGCGCCGAATCAACTCGACAGCCGCGCGGCGCCGTTCCGGATCCGTCGCAAACACCACCCAGATCCAGCCACCGGTTCCGGTCGATGAGGTCGCGGGATCGCGCTGCGGAATCGGGGCGACGTCCCACTTCGCGAACTCCTCTGCGCTGAGATTGGCCTTCAGGTCCGCCAGTTGCCAGTTGCCGCCGAGGAACATCGCCACGTCGCCGGCGGCGGCAGCGGACGTCAGCTGCTGGTAGTCCATTGACGCAAGCACCGATCGTGGTGACGCGCCGGTGCGGATCGTGTCGCGCAGGAAGGCGAGCACGTTGACCATGCGCTGGCGGTCTGCCCCTTCGCCGAACACCGGCCGCCCCGCGCCGTCCACGAGCGTCCCCCCCTGCGCCCAGAACATCGCGAGATGATCGAAGACCGTCGCCTCCCAACGGCCCGCGTTGTAGAGATAGCCGGCGATATTCTGCTCGCGCGAGATCCGCGGCGCGATCTCCAGCAGTTCCGCCCACGAACGCGGCGCCCGTGGAACAAGATCCTTGCGGTAATACAGCACGCGACAGTCGGTTTCGTGCCACAGGCCGTAGACGTGGCCCGCCGGATCAGACAGGGTCGAGATCGTAAACGGAAGGAAGTCCTGACGGTCCTCCGCCGGCCAGTAGTCGTCGAGCGGCTGCACTGCGCCGCTGTCGAGAAAGAGCGGAAGCCAGAAGCTGTCGATCGACGCGACGTCGGGCAGTCGGCCGGCGGACGCGGCGAGCAGCAGCTTGGCCTTGTGCTGCTCGAGCGCAGGCATCACCGAGACGCGCAGGTTGACGTCGGGCGTCGCGCGCGCCCAGTCCGAGAACACATCCGTGAAGACCTGCGCGATCGCCGGCCGGGAGGCGAGATGCGAGTAATCCTGCTGGGCCCACACGGTCAGCGTCGTCCGCGCTTCGGGATTTCCCACGCGGATGGGCGTGACGAGAGGCGGCTGTGCGGAAGCGCTCCGCGCGAGTCCGCACAGCAGCAGCGCGATCGGGAAGACGATCCGAAGGTGGCGGAGCACGCTCACTTGACGGTCACGTAAACCGGGTTCGTGAGCGCCACGATCGTCGTGCCGCTCCGCACGGCCACGCGAAGATATCCGTTTCCGCCGGCGCGGCGGACACGAACGGTTCCGTCTGCCGCCGGATGAGTCGTGGCGCTGTCTCCGTTCCACGAGAGCTCCACCGTGCAGCTCGCCGGGCACGCTCCGAGGCCGGGACTCGTGAAAGCGGGGATCGAAACGTGGACGTCGAGCTCCGCACCAGGCGAAATCTCGAGCGTCTCGCCGGTTCCGGCTGTACGTCCGGCGGACGTCACGGTCACCACCGGCGGTGGGGACGCGGGATCACGCATCATGACGACCGCGCCCGCGGCCACGGCATCGAGGATCGCCGGTTCCGTCAAGGCCTCGGCGAATACGCGCACGCTGCCGGCGCCGATGTACCCAGGCGCGCGGTGCCAGTCGCTCGAGGCCACGCCGGTGACCCGCCTGCCTTTCGCGAGCAGCTTGTCCCATATGGCGATCGCCCCTGGCTGCGGCCCGAGGCCGCCGTTCCAGACTTCGATCGCATCGACGCGTTCCGGTGTGGGCTGCTTCCAGTCACACGCGTCGCAGTCGGCCACCGGGTGATTGATCGAGAACAGCGCACCGCGTGCATGGGCCGCGGCCGCAACGTCGATCATGCGCGTGTCGTTTGCAGCCATCCGGAAGTCGAGCCAGTCGCCCGGTTTCAAGCCCCACACGTTCGCATGTCCGCCGGGCGTCGTAATCTCTTCTCCAACGATGTGCAGCGGCTTGCGGTCAGGGTCCGGCGGGCGGGCAACAGCGTGTGTGGTGTTGTTGTGATCCGTGATGGCCACGAAGTCGAGGCCGGAGGCGCGCGCCATCTCCAGCACCTGCGCCGGCTCGAAGCTGCCGTCGCTGTGGACGGTGTGCAGGTGAAGGTCACCCGCGTACCAGCGTCGCACGGTGGTTGCGCCGGTCCCCGTCGTGATCCGAAGCGTGACGTCGATCCCCTGCGCCGCCACCTTGTACAGTCCGAGGATGACGTGCCAGCGTCCGGCCGGGAGTGGCCCCGCGCGATATCCCGGAGAGGCCGTCCCGGGCGTGAGCACGATCTCCGTGCGTGCGCCGCCGCTCCAGCCGCGCAACGCGCGCGATCCAAAATCGATCGAACCCGGCTCCATGAGCCCGAGGTCCACGGCGTTTGCGCCCCCCGCCTTGTCGTATGCCTGCTCGATCCTGACGGAGGTGGCATGGGCAGGAACATCGAACGGCACGTATTGGTAGCGCCCCGAACGGCGATCCTCAGGTGTGTAGCGGCGCGTGATCTCGATCGTTTCGCCGGGCGGGGCCCCTGCACCGGCCTCCAGACCGGAACAGAACAGGACCATCAGGAGCACCTGGAGCGCGCGTGACATGCGGGCGGCAATTATAATCGGCGAATGCTCGAACCGGTGTACATGCTCGCCATCGACCATCGGTGGCAATGGGAGGAATGGTGCGACACCAACGGTGTCGCGCGCGCGCGGATCCCGGAGATAAAGGGGCTCGCGGCTGACGCGTTTCTCGCCGCTCGCGAACGGTCCGAAGCGATCCAACGTTCGGGGGCCCTGCTGGTGGATCTCACCTACGGCCGGGACGCATTCGAGACAGGACGCCGGGCAGGCGCCGTTGTCGGGACACCCGCGGAACGCGCCGGTGCCTTCCCTCTCGAATGGACGGCCGCTTTCGACGTTGCCCTGCCTGGCAACT
Organism: Acidobacteriota bacterium; assembly: GCA_013694635.1. Taxonomy (GTDB): domain Bacteria; phylum Acidobacteriota; class Vicinamibacteria; order Vicinamibacterales; family 2-12-FULL-66-21; genus JACDCA01. The sequence goes on from JACDCA010000764.1 coordinate 9,175, forward strand.
TTGTCAAGGTCCTCGTCCGACACCGCTCGGACGTTGCCGCCGTCATCGTCGATGCCCAGCGCAAGCAGTTGCTGGAGCTCCAGCGCTGGTGCATCGATCACGACAAACCCCTGGTGCTCGAGGTGCTCATCTCACCGGTCGCGGGGGAAGAGCACGGCTTCGAGACCGACGGACGTCCACGGCTACTCGCCGCATACATCCGCGACGCGTACAGCCTTGACATCGTGCCGGCCTACTGGAAGATCGAAGGGATGCCAGACCGCCGCAGCTTCGCTCTCGTGGACGACGCAATCCGCGAGGTCGATGGCCCGAGACAGCTGATTCTCGGAAAGGGCGCGGGGATGGACCAGGTGCGCGGATGGTTCGAAGCGGCAGCGGGCGCTTCGACGGCGGCCGGCTTCGCGATTGGCCGCACGGTGTACTTCGCCGCCGCGTCCGAATGGCTCCTCGGCCGCCTGGAACGACGCGCGGCGGTCGATCGAATCGCTGCCAATTACCAAGCGATCATCGATCTGTGGCGCCAAGCTGTCACCCCTCAGCCGTCAGCTCTCAGCTGATAGCTTAAAAGAACCTCCTCTGCTTCTTCCGCCCCTCCTCGTACTCGCGGCGCGCCTGCTGAACCCTCGGCTGCTCCGAGACCTCAGACACCGGCACGTCCCACCAGCAGCCGTAGCCAGGCGCACGCGCCGCGGGATCGACGGGGATGTGCACGACCGCCGTTCGATCGGCCGCCCGCGCAGCAGCCAGCGCCGTTTCGAGCGATGCGCGGTCTGTCGCCCGGAACAATCGGGCGCCGAGAGACTCGGCGTTGGCCCCGAGATCCACGGGCAGCGGCGGTCCGTCCAGCAATCCGCTGCGCGGATCGCGGAAGCGGTAATCGGTCCCGAACCCTGCCGACCCGACCGAGCGCGACAGGCCCCCGATGCTCGCGAAGCCGCCGCTGTCCAGCAGGACGATGATCAGCGGGTAGTCTTCCTGCACCGACGTCACGATCTCCTGCGCCATCATCAGGTAGGAGCCGTCCCCCACCATCACGTATACGTGGCGGTCGGGGGCCGCCATCTTGACGCCGAGCCCCCCGGCGATCTCGTATCCCATGCAGGAATAGCCGTACTCCACGTGGTACCCCTTGGGATCGCGGGCACGCCACAATTTGTGCAGCTCGCCGGGGAGGCTTCCCGCCGCGCAGACGACGACATCGGCCGGACTCGACGCCTGGTTGACGGCGGCGATCACCTCCGCCTGCACCATCGGCGATGCGCCGGTGGGCGCCGTCACGCGATCGCTTTCCTCGATCCACGCAGTTCGCAGCTGCTCGACGCGCTCGCGGTAGCCCGGGGCGGTCGTGAAGCCCGCAACCATCTCGTGCAGCTCTTCGAGCGCCGCACGCGCGTCGGCGAGCACGGGCAACGCCGCGTGCTTGAACGCGTCCATCTCGACGACGTTGATGCCGATAAATCTGACGCGGGGGTCATGGAACGCGGTTTTGGACGCGGTCGTGAAATCGGTCAGGCGGCAGCCAACGGAAATCACGAGGTCCGCGTCGCGGCAGATATCGTGCGCGGCGGAGCTTCCGGTAACACCGGCAGCGCCCAGGGCCATCTGATCATCCCACCTCATCGTCCCTTTCCCGGCCTGTGTTTCGAGAACGGGGATGCCACACGAGCCAGCGAAGCGTCGGAGTGCGGGGGACGCCTCGCTGTAGAGGACGCCGCCGCCGGCAATGATCACCGGTCGATGGCTGCCGCGAATGAGCGAGGCAGCGCGTTGCAGGATCTCGTGATCGCCGCGGGACCTCTGCACCGTCCAGATTCGCTCAGCGAAGAAGGCGGCGGGATAGTCGAACGCTTCGGCCTGGACGTCCTGCGGCAGCGCCAGCGTGACGGCCCCCGTCTCTGCCGGCGATGTCAACACCCGCATGGCGTCGGGCAGCGATGAGAGGAGCTGCTCCGGACGGTAGATGCGGTCCCAGTAGCGCGACACGGGCTTGAAGCAGTCGTTGACCGAGACGTCCTGCGAGTGCGGGGATTCCAGCTGCTGGAGGACCGGGGCCGGCAGGCGGCTGCCGAAGATGTCCCCGGGGAGCAGGAGGACGGGGAGCCGGTTGATGGTGGCGCCCGCGGCACCCGTCAGCATGTTCGTGGCGCCGGGGCCGATCGACGTCGTGCACGCGAGCATGCGCAGTCGGTTGTGCATCTTCGCGTAGGCCGCGGCCGTGTGCACCATCGCCTGCTCGTTGCGGCACTGGTAGTACGGCATGAGGTCGTGCATCTGGTCGAGCGCCTGCGCGACGCCTGCGACGTTGCCGTGCCCGAAGATGCCGAACATGCCGCCGAAGAGCGGCTGCCGGTTGCCGTCCCGCTCGGTGCGCTGTGCGGCGAGAAACCGCACCAGCGCCTGCGCCATCGTCAATCGAACCGTTCCTGGTTCCATATCAGTCGTTTGTTGGCGCGAATCTGCGCTGGTTCAGGGCCGCGGGACGACGGGAACGCGGGGGTCCGGGGGCGGCCAGGCCGCCCGTAGCGCCGCGTACTTCGGATCGTCGCTTGCCGCCATCGAACGGCGCTCCCCCGCCAGGACGTTCAGGTAGTAGGCATCGTATCCGTACGCCGTCACGAACGGATGGTAGCCGTCGCGGATGAGAACGACGTCCCCGTGCACGACCTTTACCGTCGCGTCGCGCGCGCCGTCGGCGGTGTACAGCCGCTGAAACCCATACCCGTCGGCGTCTCTCATTCTGTAGTAGTAGATCTCTTCCAGATCGACCTCCACCGGCGGGTTGTCGACGTCATGCTTGTGCGGCGGATAACTCGACCAGTTGCCCGACGGCGTGAATACCTCGCAGAGCATCAGCCGATGCGCCGGAAACTGCGGTGAAAGGATGTCCACGATCTGCCGCGTCGCGTTCCCCCCGCCGCGGATCTCGAAGCCGCAGTCACGCGGCCCCACGAGCTTCGGCTCGAGCGGCATCTCGGAGGGCGCGCGACATTCGGCGATCTCCGACACCTCGGATGCGCGAAACGCGGCGCCGTGCCCATGGGGTAAGTAAACGGCATGCGGATAGCTCGCGAATACGTCGGCGCGCGGCCCGAACGTCCGCGGCGCTTCGCGGTCGATCGCGACCTCTCCGCTCCCGCGCAGCAGGACGACGCAGCACTCCTCGCCGCGCGCGCGCGTCCGCCATGTCTCCCCCGCGGCAAGACGGCGGACAGTGAAGCGGATGAACTCCCACCCCGCCGTTCGCGGCGTGACATCCACCAGCACTCCGGATTGATCACCCTGCAGCTGCCGGGATTTGAGGACTGTTTTCATGGAGAAACGGCGACAACGCGACACAGACCGCGAGCGCAGAGTATCGAGGCTTGCCCGCGCAGGTGTCAAGGCGCCGCACCGATGGTAGACTCCCCTGCCGGTGACGCACGACATCCTCTGCATGGGACGAAGCAGCATCGATCTCTACGCGCACGAGATCGGCGTGCCCATGACCGGCGTGAAGAGTTTCGACGCGTACGTCGGGGGCTGTCCGACCAACGTGAGCGTCGGCACCCGCCGGCTGGGCCTCCGGTCGGCGCTGCTGACCGCGGTCGGCACTGACCAGGTCGGGGACTTCGTCCTCGCGTTTCTCAGGAACGAAGGGGTGGACGTGGACTCCGTGCCTCGCATCCCTGAGCGCCGCACGAGCGCGGCGCTGCTGACGATCCAGCCCCCCGACTGCTTTCCGCTGACGTTCTATCGCGATAACTGCGCGGACCTCGCGCTCACCATCGAAGACGTCCGGCGCGCGCCCGTGGACGGCAGCCGCGTGCTCTTCGTGACAGGTACCGGCCTCAGTGCCGACCCGAGCCGCACCGCCACGCTGTTTGCCGCCGAGCACGCTGCCGCTCGCGGAACGACAGTGGTGGTGGATATCGACTACCGCGCAGGGCTGTGGCCCTCTGCCGAGGCGTTCGGCACGAACGTGCGTCCACTCCTCGCGCGGGCCGGGCTCGCCATCGGGACGGAAGACGAGGTCTGCGCGGCATCAGGCCAGGACGATGCGCGGGCCGGTGCCGGGCGTCTCCTCGAGGCGGGTCTCCCGGTACTCATTCTCAAGCGCGGCGGCGACGGAGCGGCCGTCTACCGGCGCGGCGGCGAGCCCGTGGCCGTTCCGCCGTTCGTCGTGGACGTGCTGAATGTGCTCGGCGCAGGGGACGCTTTCGCGAGTGGATTCATTTACGGATATGTGAACGGCTGGACGCTGGAGGATGCCGCCCGCTTCGGCAACGCCGTCGGCGCCATCATCGTCACGCGCCACGGCTGCGCCAACTTCATGCCGACGCTCGCGGAGGTCCACGACTTCCTCCAGCAGCAGGACGTCCGGATCGCGCCATGACCTCTACGTCCACCAAGGTCCGCGTCGCGAATGCCCCCTGCTCCTGGGGCGTGCTCGAATTCGAAGAGCAGTCGGCTGCCGGATACGAGTACGATCGCGTGCTGGACGAAATGGCGACGGCCGGATACGCAGGGACGGAGCTCGGCGACTGGGGCTTCATGCCGACCGACCCGCCGGCGCTCGCCGGCGCGCTCGCGAGCCGCTCGCTTGCGCTCGTCGGCGCGTTCGTCCCCGTGCGGCTTGCCGATCCGGGCGCCACAGACGAGGGGGGGGCAGCGGCGATCCGGACGGCGCGACTGCTTGCAGGCGCCGGCTTCCCTGGTGCGTTCGTCGTGCTGGCGGACGACATCGCAGCGAGCCCGGAACGCACGGCCATCGCGGGACGTGTCGGCCCGGCTGATGCGCTGCCCGACGCCTCGCGGGAGATCTTCGCGCGCAATGCGGAGCATATCGCCCGCGCCGTTCGAGAATCGACTGGACTCCGCACCGTTTTTCATCACCACTGCGCGTCGTTCGTCGAGACCATGGAAGAGATCGTGGATCTCATGAATCGTACGGATCCCTCGGTGCTCGGTCTCTGTCTCGACACCGGCCACCTGACCTACGCCGGCGGCGATCCACTTCAGGCACTGGACCGCTTCGGCAGCCGCATCTGGCATGTGCATCTGAAGGATTGTTCCGAGCCTGTCGCCGCGCGGGCGCGTGACGGTAAATGGGACTACAATGCCGCCGTTCGACACGGCGTTTTCTGCGAGCTTGGCCACGGCGTAGTCGATTTTGCCGGTGTGCTGGACCGCCTGGACGCCATCGGCTACACGGGATGGGCGGTCGTCGAGCAGGACGTCCTCCCATCGCTCGGGACGCCGGCAGCGAGCGCGCGGCGGAACCGCGAGTTCCTGCGCCGCTTCTCGCTGTGACTCTCCACGCCTGACGATGCCGACCCACCCGTCCACCATGCTGGCAGCCGTGTTCGCACGCGAGGGCGTGCTGGAACTGCAGGAGCGGCCCGTGCCGCGAGCGACGCTTCCCGGCGACGTGCTCATCGACGTGGAAGGATGCGGAATCTGCGGCACCGATCTGCACATTCTCGAATCTCCCCCCGCGCATCCCGCGACACCGGGATCGATCCTCGGACACGAGTTTATCGGGCGAATCGCCGACGCGGGTGAGGGCGTCACCGGACTCCGACCCGGCCAGAGAGTCGCCGTGGCGCCGAACCTGTGCTGCGGGCGCTGCGCGTCGTGCCGGTGCGGCCGTCCGAATCACTGCGCCGACTTCTCGACGCTGGGAATATTCCGCGATGGCGGACTGGCCCGATTCTGCGTCGCGCCCGGCGCCGCGTGCCATCCACTTGCCGAAACGGTGATGTTCGAGGACGCGATCTGGGTGGAAGTTCTGTCGTGCGTGGTGAACAGCGTCGACAACATCAGCGCGCGGGCGGGAGAAAACGTAGTCGTCATCGGCGGCGGGCCGGTCGGCGCGCTCCATGCGCTGTTGTTTGCCGCCGGCGGCGCCCGCGTCATCGTGTCGGACGTATCCGACGCGCGGCTCGATGTGTTGCGCTCGGCGGGCATCGCGGCAACCGTCAACCCCGCACGCGAGCCAATGGAAGAGGCCGTCCGTAGTTTTGCTAGTGGCGGCGCCGATGTCGTCGTCGACTGCGTCGGCACCCAGCTGGATGCCGCGCTGGATGTCGTCCGCACCGGCGGGCGCATCTCGCTTTTCGGCATGAACGCCCGCGCGCGCCCCGCGGTGCGTCAGAACATGATCACGCGCAACGAGCTGACGATCTACGGCAGCTACGTGGGCGTGAATACGTTCCCGCGCGCGATTTCGCTGCTCGAGCGCGGGGTGATCTCTCCGTCCGTGATGATTTCATCCGTGATGCCGCTGAGCGGCATTCACGACGCGCTTGGTCTGCTGCGGTCGGGCAGCGCGATGAAGGTCGTGATCAGGCACTGAAAAAAGGGGACAGCCACCTTTTTACGGATTTCGAAAAAAGGTGGCTGTCCCCTTTTTCAGCGGAAATACACCGGGTTCGCGATCACCGTAACGCCTGCCGAGTCCCGAAGATTGATGCGCACCCAGTCTCCCCGCTGCACCGGGATGTCGAACTCGACCACGGCCTCGTTCTGCGCGATCGGTGGCGCCGGCGCGGGCGAGACGAGGGTGCCGTTGCGGATCACGTCGATCTGCTGGCCCCGGGCCCGTTCCGCTGCCAGGCGAAAGCGAACGATGCTGGAGGCCGTGGGCAGCTGGATCGTGCCGCCCATGCTGGTGTGGAACGCCGGCGCCGAGAACCGCACCTCCGGTCCATCCGGGCCGCGTACCTTGATATAGACGCGTCCGCGGCGGATCCCTGCGAGCAGCGCCTCCTCCGTCAACGTCTCCGCTTCGATCACTGTCGTCGGCACGCCGACCGCGGAGCCCGCGCGCGTGCTGGCGCCGTGATCGTCGCTGCCGCCGATCCCGGTGAGCCGGTGCTTCTCGTTCAGCCGCGCGTGCCAGAAGGGTTCTCCCGCCGTGGGTCCTGACACCGTGAATCCATTCACGACCTCGATGGCGTCCACCAGCGCGTAGTCTGTGCCCGGCGCGTTCCAGCCGCAGCCGGTGCAGCGTTCCCCCGTCTCACGTCCGGGATGGTTGATCGACACCAGCGCGCCGAGTTGCCGGGCGCGCGCGAAAACGTCGCGAGCCGCGAGGCCGGCGGCGCCGATGCGGAAATCGAGCACCTCACTTGTACCGAAGACGTTCGCGTGCCCGTAGAACGTCGTCACCTCCTGGCCGCGCAGCAGGAGGAGGCGTCTGCTCGTCAGCTGCAGCGCCGCCATGTCGGCGTGATGGCTCGTAGTGTTGTGATCGGTCACCGCCAGGAAGTCCAGTCCGAGGCGCGTTGCGGCGTCGACCACCTGGTGCACCGCGCACGGACCGCTCCCCCCGTAGCCGTCCGCGCAGCCATAGCCGTCGCTGTGCAGCGTGTGGGTGTGCAGATCTCCCTGATACCAGCGAGGGCCCGCAGCCGCCGCAGTGGCTGGCAGCGTGAAGGGCGTCGGCTGCACCGGACCTTCGGACGTCATGCGGATGACAACGCGGTATGTGGAGACAATGCCGTCGCGAATGCTCGGCACACCCATCAGCAGCCGCCACGTGCCGGCCGGAAGTTCTCCCGGATGATAGGCGGGGGTCGCGGTGGTGCGGGCGATGAAGAAGCCGGTCTTGCTCGTGCGACTCGCCCCCCGGAAGCGGACCGGGTCGTAGAGGCCGAATTCGATCGCCGTCCCCTCGGTGCGATGGCCGTAGTTCGTCTCCACGTCGATTCGCGCGGTGCCCGCCGGGACGTCGAACGCGCGCTCGAGCCACGCGAGCCGGTCGGCCGCCGAGATCGTTCCCTCCAGCACGATCTCGCGCGTTGCGGGCCTCTCGATCGGTGCCTGGTGGCGCGCAGGGAGAGTACTCACAGAGAAGATGAGGGCAAGAGCTGCGATACCGCGCATGTGCGTCGCAGATTATGGCATGGGGTGCACGGGGGTCAGATCCTGTTTCGTGCAGGTTTATCCTCTAGTCGTGACAACCACCGCGCCCCAGCCCTCGAATCATCCTCGCAGCGGGTCCCTGGTTCGTTCACCCGCGCAGAAGCGTGCGCAGCCCTGAAGGGCTGGACTACGGCCGAGGCTTCCACTGGACGAACCCCATCTCCACCAGCCACATTTCGCACAGCGTCGTCCAGGACTCGGTCGAGCCCGGATTATTCCGCAGCGCGATGGCGTGACCGCCGCGTGGAAACAGGTGCAGGCTCGCCGACACACGGTTCTCCACCAGCGCTTTGACAAACAGCAGGCTGTTGCGAACATCGACGGCCTTGTCGTCAGAGGCGTGCACCACGAATGCGGGGGGCGTTGCCGGCGTCACCTGCCGCTCCACCGAGTACGCGCGCACCAGCTGCTCCGGCGGATTCGGGCCGAGGAGCCGGGTCCTGCTTCCTGCGTGCGCGTGTTCCCCCATCGTGATGACGGGTGACACGAGAATCATGAAATTTGGAGCGAACGATCTCTTGTCTACTTGATCGTCGATCCCGCCGGCGTCCGCAGTGGACGTTCCAAGAACTGCCGCCAGGTGGCCGCCTGACGAAGTGCCCATGACGCCGAGCTTGTCAGGGTTGATGCCCCACGTGGCGGCTCTGGACCGGATCACCCGCATCGCCCGCTGCGCATCCTGCAGCGGAGCGAGGTGTCGCTCCTTTACGTCCGGCGACTCGGGCAGGCGATAAGTCAGCACGAACGCGCTGACACCCATGGAATTGAACCACTTCGCCAACTGCGTTCCGCTGATGACGTGCGCGAGCCAGGCGTATCCTCCTCCGGGACAAATCAGGACCGCCGCGCCCGTGTTTTCCTGCGACGAGGGGAAAAAGGCATGGATCCCCGGGGTGCCGACCTGGCGGATCCGTTCGTTCTCGATGCGGTCCTCGAGCGCAATCCCCCGCGAGTTGGGCATCGACCCTTTGGGCCAGAGTGGAATGAACTCCTGGGCGCTCGCGGACTGTGCGCTCAGTCCAACGCTCAGTCCAAGAACGAGAACCACGACACACGAACGCAGCATGCTTCTAGCGCATGCCCGCCAGGCTCTCGGAATGTGACGGCACGACCGGAAGCTTCTTGGTGGACGAGGGATCGGCGGCGGCACGCAGGAGGTTGATTGCGAACAGACGCGCGGCTGGGTCGACGGTCACCGATTCTTCGAGATCCATATCGCAGATCCACACGCGGCCGCGACCAAGCGGAATCTCGAACAGCACCGTCAGGTACTGCTCCGGCACGCGCTCGGCGGCAATGTACCCGTGCGCCGGGATGAACCGTATCAGTTCCCGCGCTGCGCCGCCAGCTTTCAAACGATGCGCGCTGCTCGCGACAAAGACACGCCAGTCATCCTTGCGTCCCCACCACTTGATGTCCATGGGGCGGAGTCCGGCCGTCAGCAGCGTCCCGGCGGACGGGGCGTAATCGGCGAACTCCCCGGTGACGGCCCTGACCGCCGACACGTCACTGGGGAACAGGTCAACAGCGCTTCTGCCGGGGGAGAACAGAACGGCAGTCGCCCCCTGTTCTATCAGTTGACGCAGGCGTCCACCCACTGCCATCGCGGTCTGCGCTGCGCCGGGCCCGACGAGGACGACTGAGCGCGACGCCTCGCCACCCGCAGGCAAGTCGTCGATCACCTGTTCGAACATTCGCGCCTCGGTCACCAACTGCCGCAACCCCGGGCCCAATGAGATAGCGGTGGCCTGGCTCTTCGACGGCGGTGCGGCCGGCTGAGCGTTCCGCGGAAACACTTCGACCCTGTCCAGCGTCCGGCTCACCTCGCGCTTGCCGTCCGCAAGCCGCAGCTCGAGATGCATGGAGACGCGCGCGTCCTTCGTCTCCGGCACGCGAAGGCGCAGCGGGTGGCGGGTGGTCGCGTAATAAGGAAGACTCTCGATGATCCCAGCGTCGATCGTGGAGATTTCGCGTCGGGTACGTTCGTCCACGAACACGGCACTCAGCTTCAGCCGCTGCAGGCCACGAAACTGCTCATCGTCATTGGTGAGGAAGACACCGGTGTCGATCTCTTCTCCCGCATGAAAGCGCCGCCGCCCCGTTTCCAGCGCCAACCCGACGGGAGCCCACGCGTGGCGCATCGCCTGATACACGGGATACGGCGCGACCCGCCGCGCGTCGTAGCTGTGCGCGAACCAGCACTCCGCCGAGAACAGCATGAATCCGGCAGTGCGATCGCCGCGCTGAAAGCGGAGCTGCTCGGCCCAGCGTTTCGTCACCGCGCGGTTGTGTTCGAGAAACACCGCCGGAGCGCGACCGGGATACGCGTCCTGCCCGACCCAGGCCTGGGGCGTCACCAGATCCCTGGTGTAGCGCAACACCGGCAGCCCGGTGTCGAGGTCCGGGTAGCCGGTGGACATCTCCTGCCCGATGAGCGGACGGTCCGGCGTCAGGTTCCTGATGTCGGCCAGTGAATCCACCACGAACGGCGAATCGCTGTACCACCCGCGATATCGATGAATATCATCCGCATCCCCATCGTCTATCCCGTTCGGCTGGAGTGTCTTTTCATAGAACTCCGCTTCACGTTGATGCGTCGAGTCAGCAATGACCGGACGATAGGGATCGAGACGACGAGTCTGTTTGACGACCTGGGACAGCAGCTTCCATTTGTCGAGATTCTTCGCGTCGCGCAAGAGCATTTCGTTGCCGACGGTCCACAGCAGGATGCTCGGATGGTTCCGCCCGCGCCTGACGACATCCTCGTTTTCCATCAGCCAGTGGTTGAACACGTCAGGCGGCGGCGGGCCGATGAGCCCGGCCAGCGCCCAGGGACGGATGCCTTCGATACTCACCCCCAACCCGATTTCATCCGCTGCTCTCAGCCACTCCTCATTCCACGGGGTGGCGTGCGTCCGCGTCACGCGCTGATTGCCGTCGTGCATCAACTGAATCAGCGTGCGCGGCAGTGCAGGGTCCCAGGAGTTCTTGCCGTAGGGAAGCTGGTTCGCGCCGCGCAGCCAGTACGGCTTGCCGTTCAGGAAAAACCGGTTGCCGCGTGCTTCGAACGTGCGGAAGCCGACGTTGTGCGTCCACTGATCGAGCACTTCCCCGGATGCGGCTTCGAGCATCACGTCCAGTCGGTAGAGGTTCGGATCCGCAGGCGTCCACAGCTTCGGCTGCACGTTACGCAGCGTGAGCTCCTGCGTCACCCGGCTTTCGCCGAGCTGCAGCGTGACCGGGCCGGCGGTCGCGAACACGGTGCCGGTCTTCGCGTCGGTCCATCGTGCTTTCAGAACGGCAGGCTGCGGGCCCGCCAGGCTGCGCATCTCCACCTGCACCCTCGCGCCCTCGAGCGTCGGGACGAACCACGCATCGTCAATCATCGCGCCGCCGCGGACGACCAGCTGCACCGGCTGCCAGATGCCGTGCAGGTCGTAACTGCGATTGTTCGCATCGGGCGAAAGGGGGCCGAACATGCCCTTGCTCAACGTCAGGATCTTCGAAGCCGTGAGATTCACCGTGACGGCCTGGCCGAGTGACAGCGTTGAGCTGGGAATCTTTTCCATCGAGACGAACACCGACAGCCGGTTGCGCCCGGCCCTCAGGTGCGGCGTCAAGTCATACCCGAAGCGGCTGAACATGCCGACGTGTTCGCCGAGGAGCTGGCCGTTGAGGAAGGCGCGGCTCTTCATCGCGACGCCGTCGAACTCGATGAAGATGCGCCGACCGCGCGGCAAGGCGGGCACCTCCAACTGCAGCTGATACCAGCCGTCTTCCGCCCGCTCGGTATCGAAGCCGAGTTTCCGGAGTCGCGCCGCTTCGAACGCCTTGAAGTCTTCCGAGTCGTCCAGCCACCATTGCGTGCGATTGAGAAGCTGTGGAACCGGAACCGCGACATAACCAGTCAGCGACTCGTCCAGCTGCGGCTGTTCGGTCGGCTGCACGAGATAGCCCGGCTTGTACCGCCACTGCCCCGTCAGGTCGATCGATCGCCCCGGCTGCAACTGCGTCGCCGCGACGCTCACCGAGCCGGCCGGGACAATCGTCTGCGCGAACACATCTTCCGGCTGAAGTCTGAAGCCAGCGGCCAGGAAGCCACCGCCCACTACGACCGCGACGGCAACCGGAACGAGCAAGGATCGATGCCGCAGGCCGAGAACGCTCATGCTCGGGATTCTCCAAGTGACTGGCCAGCGGGTCTGAATGTGGAGATCAGAAGGTGCATCACGCCGAGCGCCAGCAGGTAGACGGTTCCGAAGCACAGAAACACGGGCCCGTAAGAGCCGCCGGACCAGTCGAGCCAATACCCAATGAGCGGCGACGTGAGCATGCCCGAGATAGCACCAGCCGTGCCGCCGATGCCGACAACCGAGCCCACCGCGCGACTCGGCACCATGTCGGCGACGAGCGTGAACAGATTCGCGGACCATCCCTGGTGCGCCGCGGTCGCCAGGCTGATCAGCGCCACGGCACCCCACAGGTTGTCGCCGAGGCGGCTCACCAGCATCACCGGCACAACGGCCAATGCGCAGATCAGCATCGCGGTCTTACGCGCGGCGTTGAGTGACCAGCCACGCTTCAGCAGAGACGACGAGAGCCACCCTCCGCCGATGGACCCCACATCCGCGGCCAGGTAGATGGTGATGAGCGGCACGCCCATCTGCAGGATGTTGAGACCGTGCGTCCGATCGAGAAATCCCGGCAGCCAGAACAGATAGAACCACCACACGGGATCCGTCAGGAATTTCCCGATCGCAAAGACCCATGTGGCGCGCACGGCGAAGAGGCTGCTCCACGGGATCGCCGGCAAAGGGATCGTCGTCGCCTCGCGGCCTTCCCTGATGAACGCCAGTTCTGCCGGCGCGAGCCGCGGGTGTTCTTCCGGCTTCCGGTAGAACCAGAGCCACAGCGCCAGCCACAGAAAACCAACCGCTCCAGTGAGCAGGAAGGCGGCCTGCCAGCCCCACTTCACCGCGATGATCGGGACGACCAGCGGTGCAACGATGGCCCCCACGTTCGAGCCGCTGTTCAGGATGCCTGTGGCGAGCGCCCGCTCGCGCGCGGGGAACCATTCGGTGACCGTCTTGATGCACGCTGGAAAGTTCGCCGCTTCTCCAATTCCGAGGGCAAACCGCGCCGCCGCGAAGCCGCTCGCGCTGCGCGCAAGCGCGTGGGCCATTCCCGCCACGCTCCAGACGACGATCGCGACCGCAAAGCCGGTGCGGGTGCCGAACAGGTCGAGCAGGCGCCCGGCAAACAGAAGCATGAGGCCGTACGCGCCCTGGAAGGAAAACGCGATCCATCCGTACTCCGCTTCGCTCCAGTTCAATTCGCGCGCGAGCATCGGCTTCAACAGACCGAGCACCTGCCGGTCGACGTAGTTGATGGCGGTGGCGAGAAACAGCAGCCCGCAGATGTACCACCGCAGGTGCGGGAGGGGTTTCACGAGTTCACTCCCGACGCCAGGAAGCCGCCGTCGATGACGATGGCCTGACCGGTGATGAAGCTGGCGGCGTCCGACGCCAGGAACGCGGCAGCGCCGACAACCTCTTCAGGCCGGCCGAATCGCCCCATCGGGGTCCGCATCAACAACTCGCGGCCGCGCGGCGTGCCGTCGAGGAGCGCGGCGTTCAAGTCGGTCCGGAATACGCCGGGCACGACGGCGTTCACGTTCACGCCCTGCGGGGCCCATTCCGTGCCGAGGCTGCGAGTGAGCGATAGAACCGCGGCCTTCGACGCGCCGTAAGCCGCGACCTCGTGAAAAGCGACGAACGAAGACAACGATGCGATATTGACGATGCGGCCCCGGCGGTGGCGCGACAGCGCCGCGAAGAACGCCTGGCAGGCGTATAGCGTGCCGGTCAGGTTGGCCTCGAGCACGGAGGCCCATTCATCGCCGGTGACGTCCGCCGTCGGACGACGGGCCGTGCGGCCGGCCGCGTTCACCAGCACATCCACGCCACCCAGCTGTGCGCACACGGCATCGCACAACGCGTCCACCGAATCGCGGGAGACAACGTCCACGCCCTGCTCGAGTGTCCGCCGGCCCATCCCGCGAATCTCGGCGCATGTCTCTGCGACGAGTGCGGTGCGTCGGCCTGCGGGAACAACGTCCGCACCGCACTCTGCAAGACCGATGGCAATGGCGCGGCCGAGGCCGGATGTGCCGCCGACAACCACGGCGACCCTGCCGGTCAGGTCGGTGAAGTTTCGAGGGTAGCGCTCAACCGGCGCTGTCACGCCGACTGCCTCGACGGCGTCCACTGCAGAAAGTTGTCGGCGAGGAGGCGACCGACGTCGCGTTCGATCTCGGCAACAGTCACCGGGCGTCCATTCTCGACGACACGCACGTACTGGTCCGCAAGGGCGAGGGAGATTTCGCGCCTCGCGTGTGGCCACTTGTAGAGCAGTTGCTCGAGCACTCGCGCGTCGGAATGCTGGGCGATGAAGCTCGTGCCGAGCATTTCGAGCCGCTCGCGCGTGATCTCGGAAACGATCGACGGATTGTTGAGAAACCACCAGCAGCCAAACGGCATCAGGTTCGAAAACTTCCGCGCCGCCACGCACAGGTCATGCTGGTTCTCCCGCGACAGCATCGTCACCAGGAACCGGTTGTCAGGATGCTCGGCACACATCCGCTGGACAGCGGTCACGTCAGCGCGGCCCAGTCCGTCGCCCGCGTCGTGGAGCTCGGGGTTCACGGCGCGGCGCACGCCGATCATCATCGCGAAGGGCAGGCCATGATCGCGGCAGGCGGGCAGGACGACATCGCGAATGAGCAGCCCCCGCGGTCCGTCGCCAGGCCATGCGAAGTCATCGGGTAGCGAGACCGCCAGGTACAGCGGAGCCATGCGTGCGATCCACGCATCAATGAAACGGCGAGCCTGAACGACGGTTGCGGCGTCCGGCTCCGCAGCGGCGGCGTATCCTGCGGCGATCAGTCGCTTGCGACCCTCTGGCCAGTCGTTCAACAGCGTGTCGAGACGAAGGGCGGTGTGGAAGCGGTCGTCGAGCTCGGGTCCCTCGTCCCACACGCGAACTTCTCGCGTGTCGAAAGGGTCGTTGGTCATGACGACCCCCCCGACGCGCGCGCGATCGAACACCCGGGCCAGGTGATCCGATGGCGTGACGTCGCGAAAGAACTCACGGGCCTCTGTCAGATTCGGCGCCGACGGGTCGAGACCGAGCGCCGAGAGGACGGCGACTACTCCGCACGTGGCTTCGGAGAGCGGGGTGTTGCGGACGAACAGCGCGTCCCACACAAGGTCGGCCTGCGCGGGTTTCGTCAGACGGCGAAACTGCTCCGGGCGCATCTCGACCGCGCGCATCAACTCGGCGACCAGGTAGTGGTACGTGAGCAGGTCGTCGATGCCCGACCTGGTCAACTCGGTGAACGCAGGCGGGAACAGGTGCGTGTGCATGTCGAAGACCGCCATCTCCTGCACCACTCTCGCGGTGTGGAGGCGCACGTCCTCGGCCCCGTGAAGAGGCTGCTGCGGCACCGCGGTTCGGTTCTCGACGATCTCAGTCACGCATGAATGGCTCCCGGTCATCTGCAGGATCGGCCCAGCGATCGTTGGGGACGAGCGGCGCCCATCCCGGACGGCCCGGATCCTGATCGTACGGATACGGGCCGAGCTCCCGGTACAGCTCGGCGTACTGCGCGAGCTTGTCGCGGTCCAGCCGCACGCCCAGCCCGGGTCCCTCGGGCACACGGATGCTTCCGCTGTCGTAGGTGAACTTTCCCCCCTCGATGATGTCGTCGGTGAGGTGGTGGTAATGCGCGTCGGCGGCAAACGACAGATTCGGGATCACTGCGCCGAGGTGCAGCATGGTGGCGAGCTGGATCCCGAGCTCGCCGGAGGAGTGAACAGCGACCCCGAGCTGGAAGGTCTCACAGACACCGGCCGCCTTGACGCACGCCCGGATGCCGCCCCAGAAGGTCGTATCGAGCAGAATGACATCGACGGCGCGGTGCAGCGCGTTGGCGGCGAGCTGCTCGAAGTTCACCACCACCGTGTTGGTGGCGAGCGGCAGCCGCAGCTTCTCCCGCGCATGCCGCATCCCGGTCAGCCCGAACACCGGATCCTCGAGGTAGTCGTTGTCGAGATCCTCGATCGCGCGGCCGAACCGCACCGCCTGTTCGGTCGTCCAGACGGCGTTCGGGTCGAATCGGAACGTGTCGCCTGGCAGTGCAGCGGCGAGGGCGCGGTAGCATTCGAGCTCGTAGTCGGGCCGGAACACCCCGCCTTTCATCTTGTGCGAGCGGAAGCCGTACTGCTCCTTCAGCTCCAGTGCGTGTGCGACGAGCTGCTCCACTGTCCGGACGACACCCCGCCCGTTCGCTGATGCGTACCGGAAAAACAAGTACGAGGCGAACGGCACGCGATCGCGAACGCGCCCGCCAAGAATGTCGGAGACCGGGACGCCCCATGCCTGACCGAGCAGGTCGAGACAGGCAAACTCCAGCGCGGCGACGACCTGCGTCCTGTTGTTGTAGAGCGACGCGGTCGGATTGGCGAGCAGGAAGCGCATCTCTTCGAGACGCGCCGGATCACGCCCGAGCAGGCATGCCTTCAACGACTGCACCACCGCGACCGCTGACTCGCCGCCACCGCCCATCTCTCCGAGGCCGATGAGACCCGTGTCGGTCTCGATCTCCACGATCGTGCGGACGAACCGGCCCCAATGGCATCCGTTCGCGTGGCGCAGCGGCGCCTCGAGCGGAACGGTCACCGTCGTCGCGCGAACATCAGTGATCTTCATGGAGTTCTGTCGGGGAGCTTGGCCGGGTCGACCGTCCGCGGCAGCTCTTTTTCCACGAGCCCGATCCGCCGCGCGGCGGAATCCCGGGCCGAGCGCCAATAGCGAAGGACGTAATCCATCGCGGACTCTTCCACGGCTCTGCTGTCGGAACCGCCGACGATCAGCCATGTCGCGTCACCGCCCGCGGCGGGTTCGACGCGCTGCACGAAGCTGCCGGCGGCGGGGAGCCTATCGGCGATCCGCGCCATCAGCGCGTGCGACTTGGGGGTGCCGACGAGAATGAGCGTACCTGGCTCGACCGCCGCGGGTAGATCGTCCAGTTGATAGATGTCCACCGGGCGTCCGCTCGCGCTCTCGAGGGTGCTGGCGAGCACATAGGCGGCTTCCATTTCGAGCACGGGCGCATTCTGCCCGTACACCACGCGAATCGGTTTCGCGTAATCGAAGTCGACGGTTCCGGCGGCCAGACCCGGATATGCGACAAGGGATCGCGCCTTTGAATCGAACACAGGTCGCGCGGCCAATCGTGCTTCGTTCCACACGTACCGCAGCGAACCGTCAGCCCGTTGCAGACGCAGGAACCAATGATAGAAGCCCGGCGTTGCTCCGCGGGTGGAAAGCGCGACAGTGAACTTGTGGGTCCCGCCGGGAGCCACGTCGGCGACAGCCGGGGAGGTGAGCGTCCCGCGAAGGTCTGACGGACCTTCCACGGTCGCTCGGACACGTTCGGCGCTCGTGCCGCGGTTTGTCAGAGTCAGGATCGCGGTCCCCCGGCCACGTGCGTCCAGGGATGTAACGGTGTGTGACGCGTCGAGTTGGCGGATCGGATCTTCCGGCGCCACGAAGCGGTGCATCAGCCGCATCAGCTCGAATGCTTCCGGCTTCGGGCGGCGGCTGAGGCGCAGCGGCTCGTAATGACGGATGCCCGTGCGGCCCAGCCGCGGATTGACGGTGAGCGTTTCCTGGAACTGGAACTGATGGAACTCGCCGATCGCGCGGCTCTCGAGCGCCCCACCGATGATGTCGGGATAGACCGTGGCCCGCGCTTCCGGCGTCATCCGCGTCAACCCACGCCAGTTCCACTCGGTGATCACGGCTGGTTTCCCCGCCTTCGAAGCGTAGTTCGCCATCGCGAGCGCGAACCCGCGGCCGCTCGGAATGGCGTCGAGGCTGTCGATGTAGGCGTGCCCGCCGACGCGATCGAACTTCACGCCGAGCTGCTCGAGTCTCGTGAAGATGCCGGTGTTCGTATGTGCCGTGAGGTGGACCGGCACATCGGGCGCGACAGACTTGACCGCGTCGTAGACCGCGTTCCAGTAGCGGGGACGATCCTGTGGAATGCCCCAGATCAGGATCTCGTTTTCCAGTTCGACCGATTCGACGACATCGCGGTAGCGCGAGACCATGGCAGCCATTTGTGCCGGCGTGAAGCGCGCGTCAGAAGGACTCAGCATCGCGCGAAGTTTCAGATGCCGCAGCTCGCTGAAAAGAAAATCGAGGTACTCGCGCTGGACGCGGGCGTCCAGTTGCGCGATCACGTCGAGATAGTGGAGGCGGATAACGTGGAAGCCCATCGCTTTCGCGATGCGCAGGTCACGCCGGATCGCGTCGGCAAACAGCGGCCACTGCTGCACCGTGTCGGCCGCCAGCGGCCAATAGCCCTCGCTGTCCATCCCGGGCAGCTTCAGCCGGTCGAAGTTTTCGCCGAGAGTGGAGTACGGAAAGTAGCTGGTGCCGAATCGCACATGCGGGACGCCGAAGGAGAGAGTCACCTCCGCATCACGACGGTCTTGCCGCCAGTACCCCGTGTACGCGAGGAATTGCTCGGTCGCACGTACGTCGGAGATGGGCGCAGGTTCGAATGCGAGTCTCGATCCGAAGCTGACGCTCTCGCCGGCCGGCGGCAGGATGTTGTCGACGAGGCGATCCCGATACGACTGGATGTTCGTCCGTGCGATCTCCGTAATCCAGAAGAGCGCCTCCGGCGCGGCCTGCGCTTCCGAGCCGAGCTGCGGAATATTCGCCCCGGTGTAGCGCGGCTGGCGGAAGCGATTCTCGGACGAGTCCTGAAGGATAGTGAACGAGTCCGCAAAGTCGTTCATCCACGCGACCGATGCTCCTGCAGTTGTGCGCAGCGTCAGCCAGTCGACGCCACGCTGGACGAAGTGATGCCGTCCCTCGCCGGCGCGAAACGGGGTGCGGCCGGTCGCTGCCAGTGGAGCGATGCGGTTGTCGTAGCAGATCCGGCGCTCGGCGGCGTCGGCGGCGTGCGTCAACCGGCTCACGACCGCCGCGTACACGCCCGATGTGCGAGCGTCAGGCTCGGTGGTCACGCGCGTGGAGAGGTCGAGAAATCCCTCACGGTAGGCGCGCAGTGTGAGGGCGACGGACAGGCCGTGGCGGGAGCCTTTTGCCGTCCACGTATCGAAAACGTGCCCCTGTACCGTGCGCGTGAACTCGAGTGGCAACGCCTCGAAGGTGGGTGCGAGATCCTGGGGTGGAGTCGCGGTGCTTGTTTTCGGCGCGCTCGCGGCGGCGGACAGATGAACACTCCAGGAGAGGTTGCCGATCGGCTGTCCATCAAAGGACACGCGGACACCATCGTCGATCGTGTCAATCACGAGCCGCCGGTCCGGCTCGGAACGCCGGCTTGCCGGCAGCAGAGCCAAACGCCGCGATGCGTTCGCGTTGACACTACCGATCAAGACGACTCCGCTATCCACCGGCTGGACGGCAGCCCCTTCCGCCATCAAGTGTTCGGCAGTGTCACCGGTGATCCCGGAGACCTCCATCGGCATGCGGATGGCGAACGGCTGGTTGTTGACGAGCACGATCGCCGACGGGCGCCTACCACCGTCGTCCGCGCCGGTCGGGGCCATCCAGACCCAGGCTGCGGCGAGCGCGATGCCCCAGCAACCTACGCCACCCGCGAGAGACTTAGAACGAGAAGCGCGCACCGAACCGGATCTCGCGTTCGCCGAACGAGGAGCTGATGCGACCGAAGGTGCCGGCGTTGGCAAAGCTGCCGCTCGGATTGCGATAGTGCGGCGTGTTCGTGAGGTTGAACGCCGACGCGTTGACCATCAGGCGCTTGTCTCCGCGCAGCCGGAAGGTCCGTGACAGCGTCATGTTGTAGTTGACATACCCGGGGCCCCGGACGCTGTTGCGACCCGCGTTCCCGAGAGTACCGGGAGCGGGCTCGACGAAGACGCTGGTATCGAACCAGAGCTCGGTGGGACCCGTTCCCCCCAGAATGGCAGGCTGGCCGGTGACATTCGGCCGGTTGGTGAAACCCGTACCCTGTGGCATGTTGGCGGTCAGCCGAACGCCCGTGATGTCGACCGGGGACCCTGAGCGCGCGGCGAACACACCGTTGATGTTCCACCCGCCGAGTACCGCCGCCGCGATCCCGTCCCGCAGGAAGCGTCCATCGCGCCCGAACGGCAGCGGCGTCACGTGGCTGACCACCAGGTTGTGGCGGCGATCGAAACCCGAGGGTCCACGATTGGCCTCGAGATCCAGCGGATTCTGGACCGTGAAGGCGGCCGAGTAATCTTCTGACTTGCTCAGCGTGTACGCCGCAGTGATCCGCCCCGCGCTGCCAAGCCGTCGCTCCACCTTCGACTGAAACGCGTGATAGGACGAGCCGAGGATGAAATCCGACAGGAGCGTGTCGGCGGTGCGTCCAAACCGGATTGCGAGTGGACGATTCGCCTGGGTGGCACCCGGACCGGCCGCGTTCAGGTTTCTCGTGCCCGGCAGCCGTCTGCCAAGCGAGCCGACATAGGACGCATCGACCACGAAGCCGAAAAGATCGCGCTGCACCGTTGCGTTGAACGACTGCACATACCCGCGCTTCGGATTTTCGTTGATCACGGGCAGAACGACGTTGACCGGAGGGGAGGTGACGACGCCGGTGGTGACATCGACGATCGGCACCGTTGGAATCCCTGTCGAAAGGTTGCCCGCCGGCAGGAAGCTGTTGGCCCCCGCCACGCTGAGTTGCACCTGAGCCGGATACCCGACGCCCGCCAGCGTGTTGATCCCGAGGGGGATGTAGCCGATGCCGTAACCGCCGCGCAGCACCGTCTTGTCGTCAAGCCTGTAGGCGGCGCCGAGCCGCGGCGCGACGTTGTCGTATTCGGTCCTCACGTTCAGCCGCTTCGACACCGACCCGTAACCGCCAACCAGGATCTCATTGGTCTCCGGCAGGTACCGCGACTGGTCGCCCGCATTCGGAACCGTCGCAAATGGATAGATCTCGTAGCGCACACCGTAATTGAGCGTCAGGCGGCTGGTCGGCTGCCAGCGATCCTGGACGAAGAAGAAATACTGCTGCAGCTCGTACCCGCTCGACTGGTTGATCTGAGTACGCGCCATCGACTGTGGCAGGCCCAGCAGGAATGCCGCAACGGCATTCGCCGACGACGAGGTCGGTCCACCGCTGAGCGACGTGGGGCCGGTCGTGAACGTGAACGTCCCACGAGGATCGCCGGCTGACGCCTGGCCCTTGTCGAGCCCGAGGTTCCGCAGGTCCATACCGAACCGGACCGTGTGCTTCCCCTTCTGCATCGTCCAGTTATTGACGACGTTGTAGCTGGTTTCGATGATTCTGAACGGCAAGGTTCCGGCGGCTCCGAGAAAGGCGTAGCCGCTGATAGCGATGCGGGAGATTCCGTTGGTGAAGACGTCACCCGTGTTGATGCCCGGGATACCCAACCGTGTCGCCAGATCGGCTTCCGTCGGCGACGCGCCCTCGATGCGTACGCGCACGAAGCCGGCGCGGAATTCAGAGACGATGGTCGGAGAAAAGGCGTGCGTGAGATTGAGCGAGCCGCTCTGATTTCGGGCCTCGCCGATGGCCGCCGTCGCGCCGCCGCTCGTCGATGGTCCGCCGAGGACGCCGAAGGAGGGGGCGTCGGCGGTGTCGGCCTGGAAATAGCTGTAGCGGACGAAGCCCTGCGTCCGGTTGCCGAAGGAGTGATTCACCTTGACGTCGCCGGAGTGGCGGTCCTGGACGAACTGGCCTGTGGCTTCGTAGTTCAAGGTGGCACCAGGCCCTGTGGGGT
>JACDCA010000770.1 GCA_013694635.1 Acidobacteriota bacterium
GAACCAGCCCGGCTGCCTTCGACGGTGCTCAGGCCAAGGAAGCCGGCCTCCACCGAAGACGCGCCGGATAGCCGCGTCAGACGAACCGCGCTCTTTCTGTCGGGCGCCGCGATCGGGTTATTCGCGCACGAGACGGGACATCTTGCCTTCGACGTGGCGTTTGACGCCGATCCGCGGTTGAAACCTGTCGACTTCCACGGCATTCCCTTTTTCGCGCTCACCCACCGAAAGCAGCTGTCACCGCGCCGCGAGGCGATCGTCTCGTCCGCAGGGTTCTGGGTGCAGCACGCGACCGACGAATGGATCCTGACAAAACGTCCGGACCTCCGCCGCGAGCGCGCGCCGCTTGTCAAAGGTGTGCTGGCATTCAACGTCCTGACGTCGGTCGCCTACGCGGGCGCGGCGTTCGGCAGGACGGGCCCGTTCGAACGCGACACACGCGCAATCGCCGACGCCACGCGTGTGGACGAACGATGGATCGGCGCCATCGTCCTTGCGCCGGCGCTATTGGATACGTGGCGGTACTTTCACCCGGAGTCGAAAGCGGCAGCCTGGCTTTCGCGCGGCGTGAAAATCGGGATGGTCGCGTTGGCCGTCCGTTGAGAATGGGCAGCCCTGAAGGGCTGGACACCCTGACGATCGGCAGCCCTAAGGGCTGGACTACGGTGAGTGTGACGGTGTCGCGGCGGGGCCGAGGGCGAACGTCATCGTGCCTTCGCAGACCACTTTTTCGTCGACACGCGCGATGCCCCGCAACAGGCCCATGCGGCTGCGCAGACGGCGCACGAGCGCTTCGATCACGACCACGTCACCGGGGTGCACCGGATGCCGGTACCTGACCCGCTCGATGCCCATGAAATAAATGAGCTTCTCGCGATTCTCCGGCTTCGCGAGAATCATGATCGCCCCGACTTGCGCAATCGCCTCGGTCAGGATGGTGGGCGGAAGCGCCGGCCGCTCCCCCGTACCGTGCGCGAGGTAACGCTCGTTGAGCGTCACGTTCTTGATGCCGACGATCCGTTTGTCTGGCTCGAACTCGGTGATCCGGTCCACGAGCAGGAACGGATACCGGTGCGGCAGAATGCGTTCGATGGCGGAGTAATCCAGCGGGAGGGACAGGTCCATGGGTGAATTTGCAAGTATAATCCGTTGTTCTCGCCGCGTTCCGGTCCGGCTGAATTCGGACCCCGCGACAAACGTCCGCCCAGACGGCACCATCGATACCCGTTCGTGAATCATCAGCCCCCAGCAGACGGTCCCACGATCGAGACTCCCACGCTCTCGTCGGACGAGCTGCTCACCACGCTCTTCGACTTGGGGCGGCAGGTGTCGGCCGTGCTCGATCTCAACGAACTGCTCGAGCAGATCCCGCGCCTCATCCGCCGCCTGATCCCGTTCGAAGCGTTGGCTGTCTACCTGCTCGACGAGAAACGCGGCGAGCTGCGCATCGCGTACTCCGTGGGGTACCCGGAGAAAGGCCACTTGATGACGCTCGGCCGCGGCGAGGGACTGGTTGGCGCGGCGGTGGAGAACGAGCAGGCGCTGCTCGTCAATGACCTGACCGCGGACGCCCGATACATCGAGCTCGTTCCGGGCATGCAGTCGGAGATCGTCGTCCCGCTCCTCCACAAGTCGCGGCCGATCGGCGCGTTGAATCTCCTCGGCCCGAACGCCAACCAGTTCACGCACCGCGACGTCTCGATCCTCAGCCAGTTCGCCGTGCAGGTCGCCGCGGCCCTCGTCAACGCGAGGCTCTACGAGCGCAGCCGGCTCGATGCCGAAGCGTTCGAAACGCTCGCGGAGATCGGCCGTGAAGTGGCGTCGGTCCTCGACCTCGAGGAGCTGTTCACGCGGATCGCGCAGCTGACACGCCGCGTCATCGACTACCGCACCTTCGGCATCTTCCTGCTCAACGACATCGGCGAGCTGGAGATCAAGGTGGCCGTGAAGTTCGGCGAGAAGGTGGACGTGCCGCGGATCCGGCTCGGCGAGGGACTCGTCGGGTACTCCGCATTGCACCGTGAACCGGTGCTCGTGTCCGACGTGTCGCAGGACCCACGCTACATCAGCGTCGTGCCAGACGTGCGTTCGGAGCTGGCCATTCCGCTGCTTTTGAAAGACCGATGCATCGGCGTCGTCGATCTGGAAAGTCCTGAGCTCGACGCGTTCTCGAAGCGCGATGTCGAGATCCTCACGCTGCTCGCCGGTCAGGCGGCCGTGGCGATCGAAAACGCCAGCCTCTACGAGGAAGTGCGGTCGACGCAGGAGCGCCTCGAGAAGGAAGTTCGTTTCGCCCAGCGCGTCCAGGCCGCCCTTCTGCCTGCGGGACCCCCGAAACGTCTCAAGGGAGTCGAGCTTGCCGCCGCCTTTGCCTCCGCGCGCGAACTCGGCGGCGACTTCCACGACTATCTTTCACCCGAATCGCACACGCTGGTAGTCGTGCTTGGCGACGTTTCCGGGAAGGGTGTGCCGGCCGCGCTCTACAGCGCGTTCGCCGCGGAGCTCGTGCGCGGGCGCACGTTCCGCCGCCGTTACCTGCCCGACCGCTCCAGCCCGTCAGCCGTGCTCTCATCGGTGAACACGATCCTGCACCAGCGGCAGCTCGAGGAGTACTACTGCACGCTCTGCTACGCGGTCTTCGATCTCAAGCGCCGGGTGTTGACGATGTCGAACTCGGGATTGCCGTACCCCGTGAGGTGTTCAGCGGACGGATGCGCGCAGATCGAGCTACCGGGCGTCCCCCTTGGTTCGTTCCCCGGAACGATCTACGACGAATTGACACTCACGTTGCACGCGGGAGATGTCTTCGTCTTCTGTTCGGATGGTGTCTTCGAAGCGATGAACGGCGCGTGGCAGGAGTTCACTGCGGAACGCCTCATACAGGTAGTCGAGCGAACCCGGGAGCTACCGGCGCAAAAAATCGTGGACTCGATCTTCGAAGCCGTTCACGAGTGGCGTGGAGATGCACCGCCGAACGACGACATGACCGCAGTGGCGGTCAAAATCACCGCCTGAAAACAAAAACCACAGAGAAACAGAGAACACAGAAAAACTCTTCACTCAGAGTGTTCTGTGCCTCTGCGTCTCTGTGGTTAGACTGCTCAGCGGCCTCTAAAGGCGACGTCGCGCTCCTGCAGATGCAGCCCGATAGCCTGGCCGCCGAAGTTGGCGACGTCACCGACCTTGCCCCTGACGCGCACTCGATCACCCTTCGACACCCGGTCGCTGCGGCGCTGTGAGATCACGGTCACTTCGCCGGTTCCATCGTCCACCTTGTAAAAGCGGTACGGCAGGAGAGGAATGGCCCACGAGCTCGTCACGACGCCGTCGATCGAGACCGTGCGGTCGTGGTAGCGGCCCGTGTTGTTCTTCAGGTCCGAGACCGTTGTTTGACGTGACAGTGAGCAGCCGGCAACCGTGGCGACGAGCGCCAGCGCTACAACAGCCGTGGTCCAGCCCCTTCGGGCCGTCGAGACAATTTGACGCATTTTCAGTTCTCCACCGCCAGAGAAACGAATGGCCGCGCGAAATCGGCCTGACTTGCGACGGGATCCGGCGATGCCAGCGCCTGCCTGATTAACGAACCCCGTTGATTCCGCGCGACCACGGAGCTCTACATCAATTCGCGTACCCGCGAAAATCCTTGAAAAAAATAGCAAACGGGAGGCCAGCCGTCCATTCGCGGTGACGGGGAGCGACCTCTGCGCATGACGCGCGCGGGAACAACCTTTCCGGAAAGCTCTGCGTCTCACGGTTAGAACACGAAAGCTTCCAGCTTCGAGCTGGGAGCTGAAAGCTAATTTGGAGGTTTTCTGTATGAAGTTCTGGAAATCAGCAGCCCTGGCGACGAGCCTGGCGGCTGCAGCCGGTCTGGGCGCGGCTTTGGCGCCCGCGGCTCACGGTCAGACCCGCGCGCCGCGGATCGTCACTCCTCGGGCGGCTGAAGTGTTCGGGCTCGGCGGCAGCCGGCTCGGCGTGTCGATCAGCGACGTCAGCGCCGACGACACCAAGGGGAAAGGCAACGCCGGCGTGGAGATCGACGAAGTCGACGAGGACAGCCCGGCTTCCAAGGCCGGCTTGAAAAAAGGGGACGTCGTTGTCGAGTTCGACGGAGAACGCGTCCGCAGCGCGCGACAGTTCACGCGACTGGTCTCCGAAACTCCGCCCGGCCGCACCGTGGCCGCGACGGTCGTGCGCGATGGTCAGCGCGTCAACGTGAGCGTCACGCCGCGCGATGGGAACAACTTCCGCTTCCTCGAAGGGGACAACTGGCTGAGTATTCCGCCGCCTGCGCCCATGGCGGTGAGGCCGCCCTCTCCTCCGGCCGCGCCACGCCCGCCGGTCCCCCCGTCGTTCGAGAGCTTCTTCTGGCGCTCGGGCAACCGGCTCGGGGTCACCACCGAGGACCTTTCGCCTCAGCTCGCCGAATACTTCGGAGCCAAGGACGGTGTGCTGGTCTCCTCTGTGGAAGCGGATTCCGCTGCAGCGAAGGCAGGCGTCAAGGCAGGGGACGTCATCTCGACTGTCAACGGCAGTTCGGTGGCGAACGCGTCAGAACTGCGACGACGCCTGTCGAGTGTGGACCCGGGCGACGAGTTCACGCTGGGCATCGTCAGAGACAAGCGGACGATGACGCTGAAAGGAAAGTTCGAGAACGCCCCGGAGCGTCGCCGTACGACGCGGACGATTCTCTAGACCGCTTCGCTTCTGGAATGGGCCCGCGTGGCTGGCGCCACGAGCGTTGCGAGCTGGGCTGCGACGATCGTGGCAAGTGCCAGCCTCGCGGGCTGCCGTTCCCCGCCGTGCCCGACTTCCGCTGACATTACCCCGATACAGCCCGAGGGATTGACCAGAGGCGCGGCGATAGCGCCGGGGGCGGTCTGGTTCCCCTTCAGCGTCTGCAGCAATCCCGTGCGGAACGCCGCGGCGATAACATTCTCCCCGTCCTTCCTGATGGTTCCCACGCGCGACACGACGTGCGGGGGGTACCCGTGCGCAGCAATCGCGGTCAGCTCGACCGCGTCGGGGTCGGCTACCCACAGCATCACGCCTGATGCGTCGAGAGCGGTCGCCGCGCGCGCGAGCAGACCCGGCAACGCCGTGGTATCGGCCAGGCGCGCCAGCTCCCGGCAGACCTCGGCGACGGTTTGAATGTCCGGCGCGAAATCCACGCGTTGTGTCTCGGGTTCGGGCTTCTGTTCCGCTGGCGGGGCCGCGGGCGACGGCACGGGCACGGCGGCGGTGCGCGCGAGCGGACGGAATTGGAATTCTTCGGCCGGATCCGGCTCCACCGCCATTCCCCCGATTTCGTCGGGAGGCCGTTCCGCGTCAGCGGACAGCCGGCCGATCAACTCAGCTGGAGCGGCACCGCCGGCATGACGGTCTGGCGGCGCGGGGGTCAGCAGAACGAGGACCAAAAGCACGAGGCCTGCGGCCGCCGTCACGAAGCTGACTTGTTCGCCGCGCGCCCCGGCGCGCGCCGTCGCGGCGTCGGTGGCCTCGACGTAGCGCGCCTGCTCGAGCGCCGCGAGGATCTCTTCGGTCGTTTCCAGCCCGTCCGAGAAAATCAGATCGGACGCCAGGATCTTCTGGTTGCCGGCCGCATATTCGCGCGCCCGGCGGTCCATCCGCTCGAACTCCTGCAGCGCCTGCGCGGCGCCTTCCATGGCGACCCGGCTCGAGGGCGCCGTGCTTGCCCCCTGCACGGTCGTCAGCGATTCGCGAAGCGCGTGGGTTGCGGCGTCAACCTTCGGGAACCAGAACTTTTCGCTCTGGCCCTGCGAGACGTAGCCCTGTTGTGCGCTGCGGAGATCGAAGGTCTGCCGGATGGCCGTCGCAAGGCGCGTCTCGAGCGAACGCGCGTCAGCGACGACGGCGTGCGCGCGTTTTTCGATATTCCAGAAAAGAAATGCCGCAGCAAGGACGCTGACGGCCGCGAGAAGCAACAGACTCACTCGAACCGCCCGGCTTCTCAAGAGGGGGTGATCCAAAGCGAGAGTTACTATAACAGGTCCACACCGTGATTCACGCGATCATCAATCCGATTTCGGGCGCGGGAGCGGATCCAAATGCGGCGCGCCGCCGCTTCGCGATGGTCGAAGCGGCTGCCGCGACACGCGGGATACCGGTAAGAATTTTTCTGACCGAGCGTGCGGGTCACGCGACGACGCTCGCGCGCGACGCGGTCGCGGCCGGATGCGTCTCGCTCATCGTCTGGGGGGGCGACGGCACGGTGAACGAGGTGGGATCCGTATTGATGGGGTCCGAGGCCTCTCTTGGACTCGTCCCGGCCGGCTCCGGCAACGGACTCGCCGCGGCCCTCAAAGTGTCGCGCGATCCCGCAACGGCCCTTGCCGATGCGTTCGATGCCCCCGCCAGCCGCATCGACGCGGGCGTGATGGCCGGACGTCCGTTCTTCAATATCGCGGGGGTAGGGTTCGACGCGCGGGTCGCAGCGCTGTTCAATCAGCGCGCGGCTGGCTCTCGCGGTGGATGGCCGTATATTGCTATCGGTGTGCGCGAAGGCTGCCGGTATTGCTCGGTGGACTACACGTTGACGCTGGACACGACGCCGATGCGATCCAAAGCGCTACTGGTGGCGTTCGCCAACGGACGGGAGTACGGGATCGGCGCGCGCATAGCGCCGGACGCACGGCTGGACGACGGGTTGCTTGACGCGATCGTCGTAGAAGACCCGGGCACCATCGTCTCCCGTTTCTGGCAGGCGCGCCACCTCGCGACCGGTGCGCCCAGGCTGTCACCGGCGGTGACGCTTCGGCGCGTTACACACGCGGTGATCGAGTCGCCCGGTGAGATGGAGTTTCACGTGGACGGCGAGCCCGCGACCGCTCATGACAGGATAGAGGTGTCGATCGTTCCGGGAGCCCTGAGTGTGAGAACGCGAGCCAACCTTGCTGATTGATGCCGCCAGGCGCGGCGACCTGGCTGAGATCCGAAGAATCCTGGCCGAGGATCCGGCCGCCCTTGCCGCCAGGGCTGACAATGGCGAGACCGCTGTAATGGCCGCGCTGTACCGCGGCCAGGCCGAGGCGGTTGCGCTGCTGCTGGACGCCGGGGCGCCGCTGGACCTTTTTTCGGCCGCCGCCACGGGACGGCTCAAGGACGTCGGGCGCGAGGTCGCCGCGGGCACATTCGCCGTCAACGATTACGCCCACGACGGTTGGACCGCGCTGCACCTGGCCGCCTTCTTCGGTCGCCATAACGTCGCCGGACGACTGCTCGACGCGGGCGCTGATCCCCGCGCGGTGTCGCGAAACTCGCTGCGCAACACGCCGCTGCATGCGGCGCTGGCCGGCCGCCACACCGACGTCGCCATCCTCCTCATCGAGCGTGGCGGCGACGTCCACGCCCAGGATGCCGGCCGGCACACGCCGCTCCATATCGCCGCGGAGAACGGGCTCCTCGACGCCGTGAGGGCGCTTCTCGACTCCGGGGCCGACGCCCATGCGGTCGATGCCGAGGACAAGACGCCGCTCTCCCGCGCCGCGGCGCAGAACCGCAGCGACGTGGTTGACCTGTTGAATGATTAGCTCTCAGCCTTCAGCTAAAGCGTCGGCAGGTAAGGTTCGAGGTAGCGCACGATCAACGTGAACTGGTCGAAGAAGATCAGCAGCCCCACGGCGATCAGCAGTGCGCCCGAGACGACTTCGATCGCGTGGTAGTACTTTCTGATCCTGCGCGTCGCGGCGAAGAACTGGTTGATCGCGACCGACGTGAGGAGAAAAGGCACGCCGAGACCCAGCGAATAGACCGCCAGCAACTGCATCCCTTCACCCACTGAATCGCGCGAGGCCGCGATGGTCAGGATGCCACCGAGGATCGGACCGATGCACGGCGTCCAGCCAAAGGCAAACGCGATCCCCACCAGAAACGCTCCCAGCGGGCCCGCGGGTTTGCGTTGCGTGTGAATGCGCTTCTCGTTCTCCAGGAAGCGGATCCGGAAGACCCCCATCATGTGAAGCCCGAGCACGACCAGGATAACGCCGGCGATCTTCTGGACGATGGTGGACTGCGAGAGAAACCGTCCGATCGCCGTCGCGCTCGCGCCGGCCGCGACGAAGACGACGGTGAATCCGAAGACGAACGCGAGCGATGCGATGAGGACATGGCGGCGTGACGCCGAGGCGGAAGCCTCCCCCTGCATTTCCTCGAGCGTCAATCCCGAAATGAACGAGATGTAGCCCGGGATCAGCGGGAGCACGCACGGAGAGACGAACGAGAGGATGCCGGCGACGAACGCCGCCAGCAGCGTAACTTCTTGGGACATCAGAGACCGGGGTCAGATCTTGTTTCTTGCACGATTGTCCTGTTTCGTGGATGTCCTTGCGGAAGGACATTTCTGCAAGAAACAAGATCTGACCCCGTTACTTCACCTCTCTCAATGCCACGCCGCTCATGAGCGACGTCGCGGCGGGCATGCCGGCGAATTTCACCGGGGGCAGGTCCTGGAACATGAAGTCCCACTTCCAGCGCTCCGACGGGTTTGACGCCTGCAGCCAGGTCCGGGCGGATACCGGACGCGCAAATGCGAGTTGCGCGAGGCCCTGATAACGCTCTCGAAATACGGCAGTCGAGCGCTCACCGGCGAGCGCCGTCGCCACGTCGGCCCGCACTGCCGCGCTGCTGGTATACGTCAGCGGCGTCCCGAGTGCGAGGGCGAGGTTGACGAAGATCTGCCAGTCCTCCTGCGCGTCGCCGGGTGCCGCGATGGCGCGCGACGCGCCCTGAAGGCGTCCGGCGCCATTCACGTACGCGGCGTCCTTTTCGACCCACGCTGCGCCCGGCAGCACGATGTCGGCCTCCTGCGCGAGCTTCGTCAGGAGAACGCCCTGCACGATCAGCAGGGGAAGCCTGCCGCCGCGCCTCGCTTCGATGATCCACGACAGGTCGCCGATGGATCCCTCCGGACCGGGATCGAACACATACAGCGCTTTCACGCCGCCGCGTTCGACGTGCGCGCGGAACGATGCAAGATCGGCGACCCCATTGCCGTCCATCTTCACGGGGAATCCGAGGTCCTGTGCGCCGTTGACGTTCGGCGCATCGATCGGCGGGATCGTGAATTTCACACCCGGAGGCTGCGGCTTCTCGCGGGTTCGCCACGAGATCGCGACGCCGTCCTCCGGCACACCAAGAGTTCCACCGATGCGCCCGATGAGGAACAGCTCCTCGAGGGAGGCGTGCGCCGAAATCAGGAGTCGCACCGCACTCCCCCCGCCCGCAGCCGTGACGCGGTCCGCGACCTTCGTGAGCGCGTTGGTCCAGTCGGTCGGCTCGTACGCGCCGGCCTCGGTCCGCAGCAGCGGCCGCTGCAACCGGTCATCCCCTTCGATCCACTTGTAGTCGAACCGGCCGATGTCGCACATCCAGTAGCCATTCACTTCCGGATTGAACCGCGGCGTCGTGCGGATCAACTGCGCTCCCTTGGCCCATTCCGGCTTGGCGCGGATCCACGCGGTCGTGTTGCAGCCCTTCTCGCACAGCGTGCAGATCGTGTCGACCGCGTCGGGGTTGTCCCATGGCCGCGACTTGAAGCGGTAATCCTTCGTGGTGATCGCCCCGACCGGGCAGATGTCCATCAGGTTGCCCGACAGCAGCGAATGGACGCCTTCCTCCTGGAAGGTGGCGATCTCGCTGCCGTAGCCGCGGTCGGTGATGCTGATCTGCGCGTCCGTGTCGATCTCTTTCATGAACCGGACGCACCGGGTGCACAGGATGCAGCGGTTGCGGTTGAGCATCAGCGTCGGTCCGAAGTCGACGTCCGCGCGAACACCCTCGCCGTCGAACACGCGGCGGGGAAATTCCATGCGGCTTTCGTTCGGCCCGAAGCTATAGGCGAAATCCTGCAGCGGGCATTCCCCTCCCTTGTCGCACACCGGGCAGTCGAGCGGGTGATTGATGAGCAGGAACTCCAGGACGCTCGCGCGCGCCTCGACGACGTCCGGCGTCAGCGTGTGCACGACCATGCCTTCGCCTACCGGCGTCGAACAGGACGTCTGCAGCTTGGGCATCTTTTCGATCTTGACGATGCAGACGCGGCAGGAGCCGTCGATGCTGATCCCCGGGTGGTAGCAGTAGTAGGGAACCTTGACTCCGCATTCGATGGCGGCCTGCAGAACTGTCCG
>JACDCA010000776.1 GCA_013694635.1 Acidobacteriota bacterium
GTCTGGGAAGACGTCGCGAAGCGGCCGTTCATCACCATGGGCATGATTGCCTTCGCGCTGATGGTGCCGCTGGCACTCACGTCGACGAAGGGATGGATCCGCCGGCTCGGCAAGCGGTGGACGCTGCTGCATCGCCTCATCTATTTCAGCGCGATTGCCGCCGCCATTCATTACCTCTGGAAGGTGAAGGTTGTCATCGGTTCACCGGTGTATTACGCGGTGATCGTCGGCGTGCTTCTGGCGTTTCGAGTGTTCTGGGAGGTGCGCCGGCGCGCGTTGCGGCGCACCACCGGGGACACGCCGCCGAGACGGTCCCTGCGGGAAACACAGGGATAAACACAGGGAAACGGCCCGCCGGGGTGGCCAACCGACCGTGGGATTGCCCATTCAACCGGCCTGACGGCCAATTCACGAGAAATCGCAACCTCAACCGTATGCCGACTCGATAACCTAGACCTATGTACAAGCCCACAAAATATCTGGAGAAGGCCGCGACCATCGCTGCGCACGGCGCTTGGAACGTCTTCGACGCGCTGAACCGCGTAACCCCCGCCGGCCGGCCGTTCACCCCCAAGTGGTCTGACCTCCCGCTGCAGAAGTCGTCGCAGAAGGTGAAGCCGCCGCTCGGCTGGCCACGCGAGACCGATTCGCTGTGCCCCGTGTGCGTGCGTGAGGCCCGACAGGAAATCCTCGACGGCAAGCGCGACTACAAAATCCTGCTGAACGAGAAGGTCGGCGAGATCAAGGCCAACATCATCGAGCGCGACGGCAAGATCCTGATGGTGAAGGACTGCCCGGTGCACGGCCATTTCGAAGACGTCATGGCTATCGATCCCGCGTTCTTCAAGCATCTGGAAGAAGCGTTCCCCGGCAGCGACATCCGGTCGCACAACGACGAGAAGCTGCACAACCACGGGAGCAGCACGATCAAGTACGGCCGCGGCGCTGTTCTCACGATCGACCTGACCAACCGCTGCAACATGATGTGCGACCCGTGCTTCATGGACGCCAACCAAGTGGGCTTCGTCCACGAACTGTCGTGGGACGACATCCGGACGCTGCTCGACAATGCCATCTCGATCAAGCCCCGCCGGCAGATGTCGGTGCAGTTCTCGGGCGGCGAGCCGACGATGTCGCCGTACTTCCTTGACGCGGTGCGCTACGCGCGCAAGGTCGGCTACAACTCGGTGCAGGCGGCAACCAACGGCATCGAGTTCGCCAAGAGTCCGGACTTTGCCAAGGCTGCTCGGGAGGCAGGGCTGCGCTACGCTTATCTGCAGTTCGACGGGATCGGCAATGCGGCCAACGCGCACCGGCTCGTGGGCAACCTCTTCGACGTCAAGCTGCGCGCCATCGAGAATCTCTATAGCGCGGGGGTCGACATCGTTCCGGTCGTCACGATCGTCAACGGCGTGAACAACGAGCAGGTCGGCCGGATCATCCAGTTCGCGCTCGACAACCCGAAGAAGATCAACTTCCTCTCGTTCCAGCCGGTGTCGTTCACCGGCCGCGACGAGGAAATCCCGCCGGAACGCCGCGCTGCCCAGCGCTACACGCTCTCGCATCTCGCGCACGACGTGAAGACGCAGATGAGCATCGGCGAGCCGCTGCGCGACTGGTTCCCGATCTCGTTCCTCGGCACCTTCACCGACTGGGCTGACATCGTCCACGGCCCGACCGCGGAATGGGGCAACCTGACGTGCGGCTGCCATCCGAACTGCGGTATCGGCATGGCCGTCATGATCGACAAGGAAACGAAGGAAGCGGTGCCGGTGACCGCGTTCCTCGACGCCGATCAACTGGCGAAGGACCTGCGGCGCGTCAACGACGGGCACCGCGGCAAGACGACCTCGATCATCGGCATGGCGCTGGCGATGATGAAGAATTACGATCCCTTCAAAGCGCCGACGCACTTCCGGCTCGCCGACCTGATGAAAAAGTTCGACAAGACCTTCGGCGCGACCGGGCAGAATTACGGCAAGGTCACGGCGGACCGCACCGTTGACGACATCCACCTGCGGCGCTCGGACCGCTGGAACTTCCTGTTCATCGCCGGCATGTGGTTCCAGGACCTGTTCAATTACGACTTCAGGCGCACCGAGCGCTGCATCATCCCGTACGCCACGCAGGAAGGTGAGATTTCCTTCTGCGCCTACAACACCGGCATCGGCTGGCGGAACATCATCGAGAAGATGCACATGACCGCGACGCTGACGAAGTGGTACGAGGAGCACGGCCGCCACGAGATCTTCGCCGGCGGAAAGAAGGTCGCACTGGCGACTACGGACCACAGCCTCAAGCTCGATCCGGAAGCGGTGGCCGCCGGCAAGCAGACCGACCTCGACAAAGCGGGTATCGCGAAGACCGCGCGCGAGGAAAAACTGCGGGCGCGAGACGCCGCGAAACAGGTGGATCCCGAGACCCAGCGGATGGCGGAGCTGTATCGCCAGCACGTGCTGAAAGAGGAGCCGACGCTGCAGATCCAGGGCCTCGGCGGGAAGAAGAAGTCCGACGTGCAGGAAGTGCTGCACGACAAGCCGAAGCCGTAACGCGGGATTTTCGGTAGGGGCCGGCTGAGCCAGCCCGACGGCACGCCGCGCGGTTCAACCCGCGCGGCGTTGCTTTTTGGGGCAGGCGCGCACGTTGCTAACGAGAATGCAGCCCGAAAGGGCTGGGCTACGCGGAGAGGAAGTGTGCGCGATGACAGAGGAAACAACAGGCGCGGCGGCTGCGGATGAGCTGACGGGAGAGCAGAAACGGCAGAACGTGGTGCGGCTCGCGTTCGGAAACAGCGAAGAGAAATTCAAGCAGTTCGTCGACGTCGTACGGGAATCCATCCCGCCTGGGACCGGTGTGGTCTTGCGGGGGAGCGCCGTCACCGGCTTCCGCTGGAAGGATCAGGCCCCCTTTGATGCCGACGGCCCGGGAACGAGCGATCTCGACCTCACCCTGGTCGGTGGCGATGAGGTGATCGGTCTGTACAAGGTCACCGGGTTCTTCGTCCCCGGTATCCACTCGCGGCCAATCAGCAAAGAGGATCCCGAGATCGCGCCGGATCTGATCCCGCTCCGTGAGCGGCTGATGAAAATGGTCGGCCGGCCGGTGAATATCCAGGCGACGCGCGATTTCGTCATGTACCTCCGCGGCGAAGTGATCGGCCAGCCCTACCTGGTGCTCATCGACAAAGACGAGTGCTCACTAGAATCCTGAGCTACAACATCCGCCTCGGGGGCTGCGGGCGCGAAGCGGCGTTGGCAGACGTCATCCGCGCCTCCGAACCCGACGTCGTCGTGCTCCAGGAGGCGACCGACGCCGGTCTCGTGGAGCGGCTCGCCCGCGAGACGAAGATGGAGCAGTGGGCGTCGCGCAAGGGAGACTCGTTGGGGTTCCTCAGCCGCCGGCCGGTGCAGAGCTACGGCTGGCACAAGCCGCGGATGTCGCGCCACGCATTTCTCGAGATCCAGTTGCCCGGCACCGAGGCCCGTATCTTCGGCGTGCATCTCAGTGCTGTCCATGCGGCGTGGACCGAAAGCCGTCGGGTGGTCGAATTGCGCGCGCTGCTGAAGGGGATCGCGCAACATCAGCACGGCTTTCACGTGCTGACAGGGGATTTCAACACGCTGGCGCCCGGGGAGCTCCTCGATTTCAGAAAGCTCCCGAACCGGTTGCGTGCGCTGGTGTGGCTGAGCGGGGGCACGGTCCGCTGGCGCACGATCCAGATCATTCTCGACAGCGGGTATGTAGACGGCTATCGCGCCGCGCATCCGGACATTCCCGGATTCACGTTCCCGACGTGGGATCCGCACGCCCGGCTGGATTACTTGTTTCTTCCGACGCGGTACGCCGCGCGCCTGGTGTCATGCGAAGTGCAGGATGGTCCACGGGTGAAAGAGGCGTCGGACCACCTGCCGCTGCTTTCGGTGGTCGAAGCCGCCGAGGCCTGCGAGCACCCAGGCATTCGGAACGCCCGATGCGAGT
>JACDCA010000780.1 GCA_013694635.1 Acidobacteriota bacterium
CCTGCAGGAAAATCGCAGAGTCGTTCAAGGACGGCGATTTCACGCGCGTCTCTCAGAAAGTAAACCCCGGCTGGAGCCGCTTCTACGCCCGCGTGCTGCGCGAAGGTATTGTCACTGCCGGCGATCGGGTCGTTCTGAAGCGTCCTGAACTCCTGTTCTGAGGTCATATGAAATTTCGAACGCTCCTCCTGCTCGCGGCCGTTGTCGCGGCGCTGACGATACCGTCACGCGGCATCCGCGTGTTTGCACAGGCCCGGCCGGCCGCCGGAACCAACCCGCCGGCAATCTTCGCTGACCCTGACCGACGTTCGAAGCTGAGTGCTGCGTTTCCGGAAATCGATCGCCAGGCGGCTGCCTTCGTGGAGCGGATGCACGTCCCCGGCGCTGCGTGGGCGATCGTCATCGACGGCGCGGTGGCGCACGTCGGCGTCGCCGGTCACCGCGATATCGCGGCGAAGGCGCCCGTCAGACGCGACACGGTCTTTCGCATCGCGTCGATGACAAAAAGCTTCACGGCGATGGCGATCGTGAAACTGCGCGACGAAGGGAAGCTGTCGCTGGACGACGCTGCCGAGCGTTATGTTCCGGAGTTGAAGAGTCTCAGGTACCCAAGCAGTGACTCGCCACGCATCACCATCCGTCATCTGCTATCGCATGCAGAAGGATTTCCAGAAGACAACCCGTGGGGGGATCAGCAGCTCGCCGCCACCGAAGCGCAGCTCAGCGAGATGGTGCGAAAGGGCATTCCGTTCTCGAATACGCCAGGTGTCGCGTACGAGTACTCCAATTACGGCTTTGCTCTCCTGGGACGGATCGTCACGAATGTTTCAGGCACACCGTATCGGGATTACGTCGCCGAGGCGATCCTTCGCCCGCTGGGAATGAAATCGACCACCCTCGAGCCGGGTGCGGTGCCGAAGGATCGCATCGCACGTGGGTATCGTTGGGAAGACAACATCTGGAAGGAAGAGCCGCCGTTGCCCGACGGGGCGTTCGGCGCCATGGGCGGGATGCTCACGTCGCTCGACGATCTCGGACGATACGTTGGCACCTTCCTCGCAGCGTGGCCTCCCCGTGACGAACCCGAGCCTGGCCCAGTCAGCCGCGCATCATTACGGGAGATGCAGCAGATCTGGCGGTCGCGCCCGGCGTCCGCTGGACTCACGTCCGCCGGGAAGCCGCAACTCAATGCCGGCGGCTACGGGTTCGGCCTGCGGATCTCTCAGACCTGCGACTTCAACCACGTCGTCGCGCACAGCGGCGGCCTTCCGGGATTCGGAACGCTGATGCAGTGGTTGCCCGAATACGGCGTGGGGGTGATTGCCTTCGGCAACCTGACCTACACCGGAGGCGGCGCCGTGGCCAATGCCTTCGAACTCCTCGCAAAGACCGGTGGCCTGCAGCCGCGTATGCCGCAGCCGTCCGATGCGCTCGTGCAAGCGCGGGACGCGGTGTCGCGCCTGATCATGAAGTGGGACGACCAGGAGGCTGATCGTGTGGCAGCGATGAATCTCTATCTCGATCGCTCGAAGGAACGGCGCCGGAAAGAAATCGAGGACCTGAAGACCAGGGTGGGCCAGTGCGCTGCACCGAAATCCTTCGACTCAGTCGAGAACGCGCTCCGCGGTGTCTGGACGATGAAATGCGAACGCGGAGACCTTCGCGTGTCAATCACGCTGGCGCCTACGATCCCTCCACTCGTGCAGTTTCTGGATGTCAGCACCGCGCCGCTGGTGACGTCCGGCGGCGGCGCCTGCAGGATGTAGGGTGAAGTGGGCCCACCAGGACTCGAACCTGGAACGAGCCGGTTATGAGCCGGCGGCTCTAACCATTGAGCTATGGGCCCGCCGGCCAGTGTAACAGACGAAAAGGCAGCAGTTGCTGGACTACGTACGCCCCTCCAGGAACGCCTTGAGCTTGCGGCTGCGCGACGGATGCCGCAACTTGCGCAGGGCCTTGGCTTCGATCTGACGGATACGCTCGCGGGTGACGGCGAAGCTCTGGCCGACTTCCTCGAGCGTATGCTCGCTGCCGTCGCCGACGCCGAACCGCATCTTGATCACCTTTTCTTCGCGCGGCGTCAGTGTCTTCAGGACCGCGTCGGTCTGCTCCTTCAGATTCAGGTTGATGACGGCGTCCGACGGCGACACCACCTGGCGATCCTCGATGAAGTCGCCAAGATGCGAATCTTCCTCCTCCCCGATCGGCGTCTCGAGTGAGATCGGCTCCTGCGCGATCTTCAGGACCTTGCGGACCTTCGAAACCGGGATGTCCATCCGCTTTGCGATCTCCTCCGAGGTCGGCTCGCGGCCGAGCTCCTGCACCAGCGCGCGCGAGGTGCGAATCAGCTTGTTGATCGTCTCGATCATGTGGACCGGGATGCGGATCGTCCGCGCCTGGTCCGCGATCGCGCGCGTGATCGCCTGCCGGATCCACCACGTCGCGTATGTCGAGAACTTGTAGCCGCGGCGGTACTCGAACTTGTCGACCGCCTTCATCAAACCGATGTTCCCTTCCTGGATCAAGTCCAGGAACTGGAGCCCGCGGTTCGTGTACTTCTTGGCGATCGAGACGACGAGACGCAAATTCGCTTCGACCAGCTCCTTCTTCGCCTGCTCGGCCTGGATCTCGCCGCGCGCGATGGTCTCGAGCGTCCGCATCAGTTGCTCGGGCGTCTCCTCGAGCTCCTCCGCCATCGTCTTCATCTGCGCCCGGACGTCCTTCTGGCGCCGGACGAGATTCTTCTTTTCCTCTTCCTTCAGCCGGCTCTTCCTGCCGGTCTTCGGATTCACCTGGCGTTCGATCTGATCCACCTCGCGCTTCAGGCGCATCACGTTTTCGACGCCTTCCTTGATCTGGTCGATCAGGCGGCGCTTCACGAGCTCGGTGAATTCGATCTTGCGAATCAGCTTCGAGAGCTCGACGCGGGCGCGCAGCGCCTCCCAGCGGGCGCGACGGTACTTCCGCTTCTCGCGCGTGGTCGAGCCGCGGGGGATCTTCCCCAGCTTCTCCTTCGCCTTTTCGAGCCCCTGCCAGGCCTTGCGGACGTTGTCGATCTGGCGGAGGATCTGCCGCTTGCGGTCATCGATCTTCTCGTCGGTGATCTCCTCGTCGTTGAAGATCACCAACTCGCGCACGCTCCGCTCGTCGGCACGGAGCTGGTCGCCCATCGTGATGATCGCGCGCGTCGTCGTCGGGGTCCTCGAGATGGACTTGATGACCGCGAGCTTTCCGCGCTCGATGCGTTTGGCGATCTCGACTTCACCTTCACGCGTCAGAAGGGGAACCGTCCCCATCTCGCGCAAATACATGCGAACGGGATCGTTGGTCTTGTCGAGGGCTCCGGGCGTGAGATCGAGCTCGACCTCCTCGGCCCCCTCCCCGGTGCGATCGAGAAGCTTCTCTTCGCGGTACGTCTTCTCGGAGTCGACGACCTCGATGCCGGCGCTGCTGAACGTGCTGAACAGGTCGTCGAGCTCGTCTGACGACGTGATGTCGGCAGGGAGGAGATCGTTGACCTCGTCGTACAGCAGGTATCCCTTTTCTTTGCCGATGGAAATGAGCTGCCTCACTTCATCGTATTTTTCTTCGATCGACACCGCGTTCTTCTCCTAGTCGTTAAAAGCTTCGATCCGGCGCAGGAGATCCTGCTTCCGGGCCCAGAGGGTCACGATTTCGTCTTCGTACCGCGCGGCCCCCTCTTCCTGCAGGCGATCGATCTCGCGCTGCACCGCCGCGCGCTCGCGGTCGAATCGCCGTTTTTTGAGTGTTCGGACGCAATCGGCCGGATCCGCCGGGGCGCTGGACGGCCGGCTGATGTCCTCGACCAGGCCGGCCTCACCCCTGGTTAGACGCTCCAAGAGCGTCGTCGGTAAAGCCTCTGGCGGTGTTCCCTGCAGGGATCGGGCCTGTTGAAGGATTGCCTCGGCCGCCAACCCGGTCAGATCGTCATTGTCGAGCCCCAGCAGCGCCTCCATCGCCTCCGCGGGCTGGTGCTGGAGAGCCCAGATGAGGCCCTTTTCGGCCTGTTTCACCTGGCCTGGCGCCGGCAGCTTCCGCTCTTCGACCGCCGTCTGGCGATGCACGGCGGCCTTTCGAATCTCGGCGCGCACTACCTCTTCCGTAATACGAGCCTTGTGCGCAAGCCGGTCGGCGAAACTATCCCGCGCCGCGGCGTCCGGGATGCGCGCAGCCACTGTCAGCATCCGGCTGAGAAATTCCCGCCGGCTGTCGTCTTTCGTGAAGTCGTGTTCGGTCGCTGTACGATCGAGCAGATAGTCCAGGTACTGGCGTGAATTCCGCAGCCTTTCCTGGTACGCGGCCCCGCCAGCCTTGCGAATGAACGTATCAGGATCGTCTCCGGCCGGCAGCGTCGCCACATTTACCTGAAACCCTTCCGCCACGAGCAGCTCGGACGTCCTCGCCGCGGCCCCCTGGCCAGCCGCATCGGGGTCGAAGCTGAGGACGACTTTCGTTGCGAATCGTTTCAGCAGGCGTGCCTGCATCGGCGTCAGGGCCGTTCCCGAGGACGCGACGACATTGCCGATCCCCGCCTGGAGCGCCTGCGCCACGTCGAAATAACCTTCGACCATCACGGCGTACTTCGCCTTCGAGATCGCCGCCCTGCTGAGATGAAGGCCGTAGAGCGTCCTTCCCTTCACATAGATCGGGGTTTCCGGGGAGTTCAGGTACTTGGGCTGCTGCCCCGCGTCCATGGCGCGCCCCCCGAACGCGACGATCGCTCCATTGTCGCGATGGATCGGGATCATCATGCGGTTTCGGAACCGGTCGACGAGGGTGCCCTCATCGCGCTGGACCACCAGGCCCGAGCGAATGAGCACCGCCGGCGCGAAGCCCTCTTTCATCAGACGCGTTTTCAGGCCATCGCGGCTTGCCGGCGCATAGCCGATGCCGAGCAGCTCGATCGTCTCCGCCGAGACATCCCGATCCTTCAATTGCCGGCGTGCGGGAGCCCCGGCGGGGCCGGCGAGCTGCTCGCGGAACCAGGACGCTGCCACCTCGTGCGCCTTCAGCAGCGCTTCGCGATCGCGGTTCGCCTCCACGTCCTCCTTCGTCCCTTCCGCCTCGGGGACCGGAAGGCCGACCCGCACGGCCAGCTGCCGGACGGCTTCGGGAAACGGCAGCTTGTCATACAGCTCGATGAATTTGATGACGTCACCGGCCACGCCGCACCCGAAGCACTTGAAATACCCCTTGTCGCCGTGCACGTTGAACGATGGCGTCTTTTCGCCATGAAACGGGCACAGCCCCTTCCACGAACTCCCCGCGCGGCGCAGCGGCACGCGCTCCTGCACGATCTGCACGATGTCGGCGTGCGACTTCAGGTCGTCGATAAAGGACGCGGGGAAAAGGGCCAATCTGCTTAGTCCTTCAACTCCACCACCGTCGCCCCGCCTGCACCCTGATTCTCCGGCGCTGGTCCATAGTTCGCCACGAGCGGGTGTGTTTTCAGAAAATCCGCAACCGCGCGACGCAGCTGTCCCGTACCGTAGCCGTGAATGATGCGCAGGGTTTTTGTTTCGGTGATCAGGGATTCGTCGAGAAACCGCTCGAGGCGGGTCAGGGCCTCGTCCACGTTGTTGCCGATCAGGTTCAGCTCGGTCATCAGACCAGAGCGCGGCTGGAGGTCGACGTTGACGTGTATCCGCGATGGCTGCGCCGCCACCGTCGCGGCGTTCGTCACGACCCGCAGCTCGTCGAGACCGAGCGCACCGACCATCACGCGATCCCCGACAGCGGCGCGCCGCTGATCGACGGGTGCGAGGGAGACTGGCGGCTGCACCGGCGCGCGAAGGCGTTCGCCGATCTGGTCGATGGCGGCGCGGGCGTCGCTGCGGGCGGCCCCTGTCTGCCCGGTCGGGATCAGCCGCGGCGCCATCCGGCGTTCGGCGTCCGCCGCAAGCTTCTCGGTTCTTCCTTTCAGATCCTCGACCACCGCGTCGATCTCGCGTCGCGCGTCGCGCAGCCGTTCTTCGATTTTCTCGTTGAGCCGGCGGCGGAACGTTTCCTCCCGATTTTTCAGGTCCTGATCCCGCGTATGCAGCTTGGCCGCGGTCTCTTCCAGCGTGTGGCGCTCGCGGGCGGCAAGCCGATGCTCGTGCTCGAGCGACTGACGGTCCTTCTCGACGCGCGCCAGGTGCTCCGCCAGCTGCGTCTCCCGTTCGCTGCGATATGAGCGCGCCTGTTCGATGATCCCTGCTGGCATCCCGAGGCGCGCGGCGATCTCGAGCGCAAGGCTGCTGCCCGGAGACCCGTAATTGAGACGAAAGGTCGGCGCAAAGGTCTGCGGATCGAACCCGAACCCCGCCGGCACAACACCGTCCGTGGTTGCCGCGTACGTCTTCAGCGAATCGTAGTGCGTCGTCGCGACAACTTTCGCTCCGCGTTTGCGGAACTGGTCGATCATCGCCATCGCAAGCGCCCCGCCTTCGATCGGGTCCGTCCCTGCGCCTGCTTCGTCGAGCAGCACCAGTGCCGGCAGATCCAGCGACGCATGCATTTCAACGACGTTGCGGATGTGGGCGGAGAAGGTGCTCAAGCTCGCCGAAATCGACTGCTCGTCGCCGATGTCCGCGAAGACGCATTTGAACACCGGCACTTGCGAACCCTCGGCCGCGGGGATCAGGAGACCCGCCTGCGCCATCAACGCGTGGAGGCCGGCGGTCTTCAGCGCCACGGTCTTGCCGCCCGTGTTCGGTCCCGTAATCACCAGCACGCTGACGGGTGGGATGAGCAGGATGTCGACCGGTACCGGGGAAAAGGGGACAGCCACCTTTTCCGCGCTGTGCCCACCGGAAAAGGTGGCTGTCCCCTTTCCCCCCGAGTCCAGGCGCCGCCGCACCGCGGGGATCATCAGCGGATGACGTGATGCGCGCAGCTCGAGGCGGCCGTCTTCGGCAAGCTTCGGCGCGATGCCGTCCACCGCCAGCGAGAATTGCGCGCGCGCCTGCAAGACGTCGAATTCCGTCGCAGCTGTAATCGTCTGCTCCAGGTCCGGCCCGCGGCGGCGGAAGGCATCCGTCAAGGCCAGGAGAATGCGGCGCACTTCTTCCGCCTCCTGTTGTTCGAGCGCGACGATGTCGTTGTTGATCTCGACGGTGCTGAGCGGCTCGAGAAACAGGCTCGCACCGCTGCCGGAGCTGCCGTGGACGATGCCCGGGATTGCCGAGCGGTGCTCCGAGCGAACCACCAGCACGTACCGGCCGTTGCGATCGGTGACGATCTGCTGCTGCAGGTACTTTGCGGTGTCCTTGCCGCGCAGGTACGACTCGAGCGTCCCTCGCAGCCGCGTCCGCTGCTTGCGCAACCTGTCTCTGATCCCACGCAACTCCGCACTCGCATCGTCGACGACCTCCCCGGCGGGGTCGATTTTTCGGCGGACGTCCGCGATCTCGTTCTCGAAGGAGGCGACGATGTCCGCGATCGCGCGGAGGATCGGGAACGCCGCCCGCGCGCGGCGCACACCCGCCGCCGTCGAGTCCACCGATGCGAGGAAGGCGCTGAGCGTCACGAGTTGCGCCGGGTCGAGGAGACGTCCTTCGACGTCGAGGGCCCGGAGGATCTCGTGGAACTCCTCCGGCGCTCGGAGAGCGATCTGGTTATCCCCGAGAAACTTCGCCGTTTCGGCGGTCGCCGCGAGCGCACGCGCGACGCCGCTCGGATCGGCGAGCGGCGCGAGCTCCGCCAGCCGCGCCGCGCCCATTGGCGTCTGCGCGTATCCGCAGACGACATGAACGATGCGATCGAATTCGAGGACGCGCAGGGTTCCGGCGTGCATCTGGAAGAGGAGTGGAGCTATCGCCGTCAGGGCAATCGTCAACTATAGCGCAAAATCATCGGCTTATCGGCCTCTCGGCGCATCGACTTATCGATCGGCCGACAGCCCGATGAGCCGACAAGCCGATGTTTACAGGTGGTTGATCGAGCTGGCGATGGCGGCAGCCCCGAAGCCATTGTCGATGTTGACCACCGACACGCCGCTGGCGCAGCTGTTCAGCATCGCGAGCAAGGCCGTGATTCCGCCGAAGCTGGCGCCATAGCCGATGCTTGTCGGCACTGCGATCACGGGCACGTCCACGAGGCCTCCCACCACGCTCGGCAGCGCCCCTTCCATGCCGGCGACGACGATGACCACGCGCGCCGTTGTCAGGCGGTCATGGACCGCCAGGATCCGGTGAAGTCCCGCAACTCCTACGTCGTAAAGGCGATCCACCGTATTGCCCATCATCTCGGCGCAGATGGCCGCTTCCTCGGCCACGGGAAGGTCGGCCGTCCCGGCCGCGGCGATGGCCACGGTTCCCTTGCCGGGATCGGGCTCGGCCACCCGCACGGTGATTGTGCGCGCTGTGTCGTGGAAAGCTGCGCCCGGCAGCTTCTCGAGGACAGCCCGGTGAGCCTCGGGGGTGGTCCGCGTCACCAGCAGGTTCTGCCCGGCCGCGACAATTCGGTCGGAAATCGTGGCAATTTGCTCGGGAGTTTTGCCCGGACCGAAGACGACCTCGGGGAAGCCCTGCCGGATCGAGCGGTGGTGGTCAATTCGCGCAA
This sequence comes from Acidobacteriota bacterium, assembly GCA_013694635.1. GTDB lineage: Bacteria > Acidobacteriota > Vicinamibacteria > Vicinamibacterales > 2-12-FULL-66-21 > JACDCA01. The sequence goes on from JACDCA010000780.1 coordinate 8,566, forward strand.
AACCGAGGTCCTCGAACGGCGCGTGGCGCAGGAATTGAAGGAGGCGGGCGTGCGCGGCCTCAGGCGTCAGCGACCCGGCCTGGACCTGGTCCAGCAGGCCTCGCAACTCCAGGCGCGTCATCGAGGCAAGCCATTGATGCGAATTGACTTCCAGCTCAACCGACATCTAGAATAGTCGATTGTGCCGTCTGACCCATTCATGTCTGTATGAACTTCACTGAGACATTAATACTCGTTGTCTATTTCTTTGTCCTCAGCATGCTGGCCATTTATGGCTGGCACCGCTACTTCCTTGTTTATCTTTACATGAAGAACAAGGACAAGACGCCGGTGCCGCTGCCTCCGCCGTCGGTTCTGCCGCGCGTGACCGTACAGCTCCCGATTTTCAATGAGATGTATGTGGCCGACCGCCTGATCGCGTCGGTCTGCGATCTGGACTACCCGACCGAGCTGCTCGAAATACAGGTCCTCGACGACTCGACCGACGAGACGACCGGCATCGCGGAGCTTGCGGTACGGCGGCATGCGGCGCGTGGATTCGACATCAAGTACCTGCACCGCGTCGACCGTACCGGCTATAAGGCCGGCGCGTTGGACGCCGGCCTCCGCGTGGCCACGGGAGAGTTCATCGCGATCTTCGATGCGGATTTCACCCCGACCTCAGACTTCCTGATGCGGACGCTGCCGTACTTCGCGACCGACCCGAAAATCGCGATGGTGCAGGCACGCTGGGGCCACATCAACCAGGATTACTCGCTGCTCACGAAGATCCAGGCGATTCTGCTGGATGCGCATTTCGTGCTGGAGCATGGCGGCCGCAACCGCGCCGGCTGTTTCTTCAACTTCAATGGCACGGCCGGCATCTGGCGTCGCGAGGCGATCCCCGACGCGGGTGGGTGGCAGCACGACACGCTCACCGAGGACCTGGATCTGAGTTATCGCGCGCAGCTGCGCGGCTGGCGCTTCATCTTCCTGCCCGACCTGGTGGCGCCGGCCGAAGTTCCGGTCGAAATGAATTCCTTCAAGTCTCAGCAGCATCGGTGGGCGAAGGGATCGATCCAGACCTGCATGAAGCTGTTGCCGGCGATCCTACGCTCGGACCAGCCCTTCGGGGTCAAGGCGGAAGCCTTCTTCCACCTGTCGGCGAACTTCAATTACCTGCTGATGTCCCTTCTGTCCATCCTCATGTTCCCGGCGATGTACGTTCGGTACAGCATGGGGTGGACGGAGATGCTGCTCATCGACATCCCGCTCTTCGGGTTGGCGACGATGTCGTTCTGCAATTTCTACATGGTGTCGCAGCGGGAGCTGTATCCCGACTGGAAGTCACGGCTGAAATACCTGCCGTTCCTGATGTCGATCGGCATCGGCCTGTGCGTCAACAACACGCTCGCGGTCTTCGAGGCGGTGTTCGGAAAGCAGAGCGAGTTCGCGCGGACGCCGAAATACGGCATCGAGCGCCAGACCGACGAGTGGGTCGGGAAGAAGTACCACCAGTCGGTGGGGATCCAGCCGCTGGTCGAGCTCGCGCTCGGACTGTATT